>JALORD010000047.1 GCA_025459145.1 Pirellulaceae bacterium
GCGGAGGAGTGGGAAGTCGCGGGTCTCCTCACGACCGTGGCCGACGAGTACCGCCGCGTGAGCCATCATGGCGTGCGGGAGGAGTTGCTCGACGATCAGGCGGCGGCTCTCGATTTGCCGCTCGACAAGCTGCGGATCCCGATGCACGGCGGGCCCTGCACGAACGAGCAATACGAACAACTCGTTGGCGACAAGCTGGCCGAGTACGTCCGCCGCGGTGTGCGGCACGTAGCGCATGGCGATTTGTTTCTGGCCGACCTGCGGGCCTATCGCGAGCGGAATCTGGCGAAGCTCGACATGCAGGGGGTCTTTCCGCTGTGGGGCCGCGACACGCGGCGAATTGTCGAGCAGTTCGAAGACCTGGGCTTTGCCGCGATTGTGTGCTGCGTCGAGGGAACGAAGCTCGATGCGTCCTTCGCCGGCCGGCCGCTCGATCGCCGGCTGCTGGCCGACTTGCCCGCCGATGTCGACCCGGCGGGCGAAAACGGCGAGTACCACTCGTTCGTCTGGAATGGGCCCATGTTTAGGCGGCCGGTAAGCTGCGAAGTCGGCCCGGCGGTGACCCGCGATGGCCGGCACTACGTCGATTTGATTCCGCACGGGCCGGGAATCGGCGCTGCACCAGACAGCAGCCCTGCTCAGTGCAACCCAACTCACTGCGACCCAACTCCCACCGACCCAACTCCGAGCAGCCCAGCCCTCGACCCTGCGGCCCTACCTCCGATCTGACTTTGCGGGCTCACGCCTGTCGAGAACTCATTTTCCCATTACAATCCAGCCCTGGAGGCTTGACGATGAATCGACCGCGACTGCTTATGATCTGCTCGCTCATTCTGGCCGGCGCCGCAACGCGCCTCGTGCCGCACGCCTGGAATTTCACGGCGATTGGCGCGATTTGCCTGTTTGGCGGGGCGTATTTCCGCCGCTGGTGGCTCGCGTTTCTGGTGCCGCTGGCGGCGATCGCGCTGAGCGATATCCCGCTCACGCTGTTTGTTTATGGGCCGCAAGGGATGGGGGTGAATTACTTCAAGTACTTCGCCTTTGCCCTGACCGTGCCGCTCGGGATGCTGCTGCGTGATCGGGTGACGATCGGGAGGACGGGGGCCGCGGCTGTGCTGGCGGCAGGTGTGTTCTTTCTCGTGTCGAACTTTCAGGTGTGGCTCGGCGGCGATGGGGTGATGTATCCCAAGTCGGCGGCGGGGCTGCTCGCCTGCTACATCGCGGGGTTGCCGTTTGCCCTGAATATGGCGGTGGGCAATTTGTTCTATTCGGCAATCCTGTTTGGGACGATGGAATTCGCGCAGCGGCGGTGGCCAGCCTTGGCCGAATGGCCGCTGGGTCAGCCAAAGATCGTCTCGTGAGTTCATCAGGCCAACGAGTCGCCTGCTCTTGGAGCGGCGGCAAAGACTCGTGCTTCGCGCTCTGGCAGGCAGTTCGTGCCGGAGCTCGGCCGGTGTGCCTCGTGACGATGTTCACCGAGGACGGCGACCGCTCCCGGTCGCACGGCCTTTCGCGCTCGGTGCTCGAAGCGCAAGCGGCAGCGATCGGTCTGCCGCTCCTCTCGCGATCGGCGACCTGGGACGACTACGAGACGGCGATGGTCGAGTTGCTGGCCGAAGCCCGCGAATTTGGTGCAGAGGCCTGCATCTTTGGCGACATCGATATCGACCGACACCGCGCGTGGGAAGAAATGGTCTGCCAGCGAGCGGGCCTCCGGGCGGAGCTTCCTCTCTGGCAGATGGACCGCTGGGAATTGCTCGAAGCGTGGTGGGAAGCAGGCTTTGAGGCTCAGGTGGTAGTCGTCCGCGACGGGGTCGTCAGCCGGGAAATTCTTGGCCAGGTCCTCGACCGTCCGCTGGCCGAGCAAATTGCCGACATGGGGGCCGATCCGTGCGGCGAGAACGGCGAGTTCCACACCCTCGTCACCGCGGGGCCCTTCTTTAGGCAGGCTCTCGACATTGCGCGGCGCCAGCAAGTCCTGCGAAGCGGGTGCTGGTTTCAGGATGTGGCGATCGCCCCGCACGCCACGTCGAACCCCCGATTTTGAAGAGTCACCAACTCACCGCTCCCGGCTGTTCGCTGGCATCGCGATCTCCCAAGCCACGACTTCCTTCTCGGTGGCGACGAGCAGGACCGGGCGGTTGTCGAGGGTGGTGGCGGCAATGCCTGTGAGTGCCGCGCCATAGTCGAACTGGTCGCGGAATTTGCCGTCGGCACTGATGACGTGGATTGACCCGTCGGGGCCAGCCAGCCACCACTCGCCCGCCATATCGGGCGACTGGTCGGCGGCTCTAAAAACGTGGCTCGATGTGATCGGTTGGATCGGACGGATGTGGACACCCGGCGGCAGCGGTTGTCGCCACACCTCGCCCAAATCGGGGCCAAGGCCGACGGCTTGCAGCGTTTGGTCGCTCGTGGCCGTGATCGCCAGCAAATTCCCGGAACCTGCGAAACGGCCTGCCACGAGCATCCCTGCCGGGCCGCTGGCGAGTGTGGTGGGAGTCGCGCTCTTGCCGCTACTGTCGACACGCAGGATGTTGGCCTCGGGACCGGTGAGCCAGATTGCGGGTTCCTCGTCGCTGGCGACAGTTGCGGCGGCGACGGATGTCACGTTGGGGAACTTGCCGTTCCGCCAAGCGATTGTTCCATCAAGGCGGTAGGCGACGAGCCCCGCTTCGCCCACATTGGCCGCCAGGATGAGCGGCTCCGCATCGGCGGAAGGGGCCAGTATCGCGAGGTCCGTGAGTGCGAGCGGCGACTGGCCCACAGCGGGAATCGTACGGACGAGCTTCCAGTCAGCATCAAACACGAAGAACTGCGGCGCGAGGGGAGCCGCCGCCAGGTAATACCGCTGGCCCGCGGCGTCGGTCGTGCTCCGGAGATACGTGATCGCGGCTTCCGTGGGAATCGCCAGCTCGTGCCGGGCTGCGACCTTGCCATCCGGCGCGAGCTCGACGACACTTCGCGTCCCCTCGACGACGAAAATCTGCGGCGATTGGCCGGGATCTTCCACGAGCAAAAAGTTGCCGGGAGACGAAATATCGCGACTGGTCCACAGCGGGGTGAGTCGCAGTTTCGCCGGCTCGCTCCGCTGGCGAATGGCGACCGGCGGCAGGGCAATCACCTCGCCCGGTTCGGGGCCGCCGCGGGCGACGAGCGCCTCGTACTGCTCGCGGTCCCGCTCGTGCTGCGCGCGAATCTCCGCGGCGAGGTTCGTCCCCTGGGCCAGCCGGCCGGCGATCTCAACCAGTTGTTCGCCGAGCGCCGGACTGCCGCCGACCTGAAAAATCTGCAGCCGCGACTCGCCGTCGAGAACAATCACCGTGGGGTGATTCTCGATCCCAAAGACGGAGCGGCCAAATGCTTCGAGGTCGCGGACGATCGGCAGGTCAGCTTTCCACTCGGCCAGCGTTCGCTCGAGCGCCACGTTGCTGGATGTCGTGGGGTCGGTCGCCACGGCCAGGAAGCGGAACTGATTGCCACCCGCCAGCTTGGCGCGAGCGGCGGCGACTTGCTCCAGCGTGGCCGCACAGGTCGGGTCGCCGTGATACCAGACGAGGATCGCGATTTTGCCGGCCAACGATGCGCGATCGACGCGGCCTCCTGTCAGATCGGTGAAATGAAAATCGCCGACCGTCTGGCCAAACAGGGGCGAAGGGAGGGGCTGCGGCGGAACGACAAACGATTTCATTCGCTTGGCACTGGCGGGCACGATGACGGCAAAGGCCTGCCCGTCGGGCTTGTCTCCCAGGCTCGCTCCGACGAGTTCCGCCGAAATCCGCAAGTTTTTCACCGACGGATCGGCGGACAATCCGGGAAAGAGGCTCGCCGCCGGGTAATCGAGCCGGCGAAGGACGAAAGCTTCCCGATCGATCCAGAAGACGAACGGGCCCCCCGGAGTCGGCAGTTCCACGCGAAAGCAATCGCGGCCGTCGGTCGGCTCGTCGGAGAGTCGTTTGGCGGCGACTTCCGGGCCGAACGCCGTTGCCAGGCCGTCCGCATCGAGGAGGAGTTCCAACTGAATCGGCTGTCGGCCGAGCTGGCTGCTGATGAGGTCGTACAGGAGCGGATCGCTGGCCAGGTCGGTCAATTGGAGTGCTGCGGGAGCCGGTCGAACGACCGCCTGTCCATCCAGATTCTGACTGGGCGGATCGTCGATCGTCGCCACGAGCTCGTTGCCATCGCAGCGGATGGTGGCCTGAAACGCATTCAAGGCGAGACGATTCGGGCGGGCGAACCGGACGGCGCAAGGCCACTGGTCGCGAACCACTTGACCGGCCTGCTCGAACTCGAGACGCACGATCCCTTGATCGGAATACGCGTCGGCGTCGCGGTAAGTCGCCAACAGCCGGTTGAGAATGGCGTGGGCCGAGAGGTCGGCAGCAGTTCCCGATGTTGAATCATTACCATTCGTGGATTGCGCTGCGCCTTCTTTTCCAGAACTGGCGTCGCCTGTACCGGGCGGCGGCTGAAAGCAACCCGCAGCAAGCAGGAGACTGACAATGAGGCAGCAATAAAGAGCAGTACGCGACACGCGGCGGATTCCTTCCCGGACGAGGAACGCTTACGCTGCAGCCCCGCAATCTGGGGCATTTCATGCCAGCGGCGTCCCGTTGCTTAGGACCATTGTTGCAGCGGCCGGCAAATTGCGGAAGATGAACCAACGTCGCAAGATTGACCCGGCCGCGGAGCGGAACGCTCCGAGCGTGCAGGTTGCCGCCTTTCGCACATCAAGCTCCATGTCGTTATCTTCACAAACTCTCGCTCAGTACGAGGCCCTGACGCGCGGGGCAGGGCTAGTCGAGTTGGCCGAGTGGTCGGTCGTCGAACTGACCGGCAAAGACCGAGTGCAACTGGTTCATGCCTTTACGACGAGCGACGTGAAGAAGCTTCCCGAGGGGCGCTGCGGCGAGGCGTTTGTCACGAGTCCGCAAGGGAAAACGCTCGGCCACGTCCTGGTGCTGCCCATGGCCGAACGGCTCTTGCTGGTAACCACTCCGGAGCAAGCGGCGAAACTGATCGCCCACCTCGATCGGTACATCATCGGCGAGGATGTGAACCTCCGGGATGCGACGCCGCTCACTACGCTGTGGTTGGCCGCCGGAGCCCAGGTCGGTGAAAGTCTGGCACAAGCCATGGCGGGCGCACTACCTGCCGATCCGCTCTCGCACGCGACGCTTCTGCTTGGCGATGTTCCCGTGCTAGTCGCGCGCGTCGATTGGCTGGCGGTGCCGACGTTTTTGCTCGTCGCGCCGCGCGAATCGGCCGGCGCCGTAAACGAGAAGTTATTGGCGGCCGGGATGACGTTGTGTGATGCGAGGGCGTTCAATGTAGTTCGCCTGGAGGCCGGCTGGCCACTCTATGGCCAGGATATTACCGACGACAACCTGCCGCAGGAGATCGGCCGCGATGCGCAGGCCATCAGCTTCACGAAAGGGTGTTACCTGGGCCAAGAAACGATCGCCCGCATCGATGCCGTGGGGCATGTAAATCGGCACCTGGTTGGAGTTCGGTTCGCGGGAAACGAGATTCCGCCGGCCGGCACGCCGCTTTTGGCTGCCGACAAGGAAGTGGGCCGCGTTACCTCGGCGGTTTGGTCCCCGCGACTGTCCGTGCCGCTAGCACTGGCCCTCATCAAGCGAAGTCAAGCCAAGCCGGGTCAAGAGCTTACGTCTTCTGCGGGAGCAGCGACCGTCGCTGCCCTTCCGCTCTGACAGCACATGCGCCGCGCGGAAAAGTCCGCGCAGCCACCCAGGTTTCCTTAATCGGCACTCCCCCTGCGACCGAAAATATCCTTGCGACCACTACGGTCGTATTGCGCCGGCGGCATTGCCCCGGAGCAGGAAACCTCTCGGGTGGCAGGGCCGAACATGCGCATTGCTCGATGGACAACGTTGGCGGTGGGGGCAATCTGGGTCGCATCCATTCCGGCTACCTTGTGTGCGTCGGACTTTTCCGACCGCATGGCCAAGTGGAACGTGGGAAGCTCGCGCGGGGCGGTCGCACCGGCCGCTTATCAGGCGCCTGCCGACAATGCTCCTGCCGAAGCGGCTCCCGCTCCGTCCCCGGCGCCGACAACAGTTCGTCCCGTTCCTGCGCCTCATCGACCTGCGCCGCACGCACCGCACTCACCGCATCCCACGCAGTACAGCACCGTGCCGGGCGACTACTACGGCGGCGGAAGCAACTGCGCCACCTGCAATTCTGGAAGCCACTTCGGCCACGGATTGGGTCATCACGGCGGAATGGGAGCCTGCGGCTGCAATACCTGCGGCGACATGTGCGGTGCGACCTGCGGCGGCGGCCACTCATGCGGCTACGACGTTTGCTGTGGGCGAACGCTGTGGTGGGCGAAGGCGGACCTGCTGCTCTGGTGGCGGCAGGGAAGCGATCTGCCGCCGCTGGTGACATCCAATCCGACCGCCATCCCCTCAACGGATGCCGGCATTTTGCCCGATTCTGAAATCCTCTTCGGCGGCGAAAGCGAACCGAGTTCGATGGCTGCCGGCGGGCGGATCGACATCGGCTTCTGGCTCGATCCGCAGCACTGCCGCGGTGTGGGCAACCGGTTCTTTGGGCTGGGCCGCGACAGCATCAGCTACGACGCCGACACGTTCGATCACCCCATTTTGGCGATCCCGTTCTTCGACGTCGATGGCGACGAGAACAACTCCCTCCTGATTGCCTATCCGGGACTCCTCACTGGCTCGGTGGATATTGAAGCCAACAGCACAGTCATCGGCAACGACGTCTACGCCCGACTGCTCCTCTGCCGCGACTGCAACTCGCGGCTGGACTTTATCACCGGCTATCACTACTCGCGGATTTCCGAGAATCTCTCGATTCGCAGCAGCCGGACAGTGACCGAAGTGGGCGGCGATATTCCGCTGGGAACCGAGACAGACGTGTTCGACGAGTTCAACACTCGGAACAGCTTTCACGGTGCAATCCTGGGCTTGATGCACGAATGGGATTGCCGCTGCTGGACGGTGCAGACGCTCGGCCGCATGTCGATCGGCGGGATGAGCCAGGAAGTAATCATTGACGGCCAGACGCGGATCGCGGTTCCCGGCCAGGGGACGGATGTGACGGAAGGCGGGCTCTTCACAGGCGAGAACAACCTGGGCACGCACAGCCGGAGCGAGTTCAGTGCGGTGACCGAAGTGGGCATGAATCTGGCGTACCACTGGGGCCCCTGCACGAAACTGACCGTAGGCTACTCGTTCATCTACTGGCACGACGTCCTGCGGGCCGGCGACCAGATCGATACGCAGGTCGGCGGCGACCGACCGCGTCTGCGAATGGACAGCGGCGATTTCTGGGTCCAGGGGCTCAACCTGGGTCTGGTTCGCGAGTTCTAAGCGTCCTCAGCCGGCAGTTATGGCTCCGGCTTCTCGGCCAAGAGTCGCTCGATCCACTGGCGAGCGACCTCGTCCCCTTTGGCGCCCTGCCACTTGAGCTCGCCCGGCCAGAAGTGCCGCAAGTAGCCCTGCTTGTCGACAATGTAGACGCTGGGCCACATGCTATTGCCCCAAGCGTTCCAGTTGGCCCGGTCGTTGTCGATGAGGAGTGGAAACGTCAGTTCGTCCTGCTTGAGCTTCTTCTCGAGGTGAGCCACTTCGCGCTCGGTTTTCGTCTCGGGCGTATGGATGCCGATCATCACGACTTCGCGGCCGGCAAACTCGTCTTGTAGCTGGCGATAGACCGGATAGTTGTGGATGCAGTTGATACAGCCGCAGGCGAAGAAGTGAACGACGACCACTTTGCCGCGGAGTTCGGCCAGCGACAGCGGGGGCGAATTCCGCCACTGGTCCGGGGCCGAGATGAGTTCCGGAACTTTGAAGCGAGTCTGGCCGATTTTGGCAACGTCGAAGTCGCCTGCGATCTGGCTACCCCACTGGCGTTTCTGAGCGGTGGAGAGGATTGCGAGAACCTCGTCCCGCTGGCGATTTAAGATCGCCAGCCCCGCCTGATTCAGCTCTTCCGGCGATTTGCCGGTCGATTCGGCACGCAGCTTGGCGAGCGCCTGCTGGCCCCGCTCGACGGCTTCATCAATCGACGCTTGCTGCTCGCTCGTAACAGCCAGTTCTCGACGGACCGGAGCAAGTTGGACCCACCGTACGCCAAGCTGCCGGGCGACAATCTTGTCGAGCCGGGCCGCTTGCTGCGTGGTGAGCACTTGCTGCATCGCCTGACGCGTATCGGCGACAATCTGGTTGAGTCCCGCCGCTGCCTCCGCAGCGGGTCGATTGCGGAGCGGAAAGAGCCGCAGGTCCAGCGGGTCGAGCGCCGCGCGGAACGCTGCTTGCTTCGGCGCCGAGAGGGCAAGATCGGCCACGACCGTGTCGTCGTGCAGGAGCGTCCAGTACGTTTCGTCGAGCGGGCTGACGGACGGCGCGGAGTTGCCCACTGCCGGAGCGGCGATTGCCGCCAGACATATCACGCAGAAAGTAGCGACCATGGCGAAGCAATTCTCCCGAGCATGCCCCAGGGATGGGATGCAGCATAGCACGCGCAGGTTACGGGAACAGGGAAAACTGGCTGGGGACGGGGAGGCTTTGGTTTACCGCGGAAGTTGTTTTCATCCTCGCGGGCCGCTACAACGACGGATGCCCAGGGCGGATCCGTACCCCACCGATTTGGCCAACCTGTGAGTCGACCCATGCAGAAACGGCTGATTTCACGACGCTCTTGGGGACAAGCCGCCATCGCGGCGGCGGGGATTGCGGCCACCGGCGGCCTGCGTTCGATCGCTACAGCGCAGGACGCTTTCCCGGCCGGCGACTACGTCGACATGCACACGCATCTCGGCCAGACGTGGAACACGACTGAGCCGTTGAGCGCCGAGGAGCTACTGCGGTGGATGGACGCTCACCGCATTGCCCAGGCGGTCGTTCTGCCGTTGGTCTCGCCCGAGTCGTCGAGCTATCTGCTGACGAGCGATTTCGTCCTGGAGCAAACCAAGCCGTTTCGCGATCGGCTGATCCCGTTTTGTGCCATCGACCCGCGGACGAGCTATTCCGGTGGTCACGCGGGACTGGTGAAGATGCTCGCCCGCTACGTCGAGCAGGGGGCCAAGGGTTTCGGCGAGCACAAGCCGGGCGTGACGTTCGACGATCCACGGAATATGCAGATTTACGCCGCGTGTGCCGAATTGAAACTGCCGCTCCTGTTTCATATCGACAACCAGCGAAACATGGACCAGCCCGGACTACCAGGGCTGGCCAAGGCGCTCGCAGCGAATCCCGATTGCCCGTTCATTGGCCACGGTCCCGGCTGGTGGGCGTCGATTAGCGGCGACGTGCAGCAGGCCGGTCTGGGAGGCTATCCGAAGGGAAGGGTCGCTGCCGGCGGCGCGATCGACACCTTGATGGACAAGTATCC
This sequence comes from Pirellulaceae bacterium, assembly GCA_025459145.1. Taxonomy (GTDB): domain Bacteria; phylum Planctomycetota; class Planctomycetia; order Pirellulales; family Pirellulaceae; genus CAYLLN01. The sequence continues at coordinate 9,385 of JALORD010000047.1, forward strand.
GAATCTCTACGGCGATTTGTCCGCCGGAAGCGGCGCGGGGGCGATCAGCCGGGATTTGGAATTCGGGCGAGCCTTTCTCGAACGGCGGCAGGATCGCATTCTGTTTGGCACGGACTTTCTCGCCCCGGCTCAGGGTGTTCCTCAGTTTGAATTGTTTGAAACCAAGTTGGCCGATCTGCCAGCCGAAGTGAAGCAGAACATTTTCCGCGACAATGCCCGCCGGCTGCTGAAGCTCGGCTCGCGATGATCCGTTCTTACCGCGCGTTCGCTGATTTTTTCCAACGCCTTCCCCCATGACGCCACGAGTTCCCGCCATGTCCTTCGCCCGCCAATTCGCTTTCGTCTTTGGAATGCTTCTGGCTCTCTGCCTCGGACCGAGTATGGGCCGACTTGCGGGCGCGGAGACCTGGAAGGCAGGGGCCGCCAAGATCAACATCACTCCCGAGGGGCCGATGTGGATGGCCGGGTATGCGGCCCGAACGCGGCCCGCCGAGAGCAAAATGACCGACCTGTGGGCCAAGGCACTTGTCCTCGAAGACGCCGCTGGCCAGCGAGCAGTGCTGGTGACGCTGGATCTCGTGGGGATCGATCGCGATCTGGCTCAGGGAATCCGGGCGGGTATCGCTGAGAAGCACAAGTTGAGCGGCGGGCAGGTCGCCCTCAATTGCTCACACACGCATAGCGGACCGGTAGTCGCGCGCAACCTCCGCCCGATGCACTTCTACGCGCTCCCCAAGGAGCAGCAGCAACTGGTTGCCAAGTATGCCGATCGACTGCAAAACTCGGTCGTCGAGGTCGTGGGTCAGGCAATCGCGAATCTGGCGCCTGCCTCGCTCTCGTGGGGCAACAGGCAAACCGACTTTGCCGTTAATCGCCGCAATAACAAGGAAGCGAGCGTACCGATGCTCCGCGAGCAGGGAATGCTGGTCGGCCCGGTCGATCACGACGTACCTGTGCTGGCCGTGAAGAACGCATCGGGCAAGCTCGTCGCCGTCGCCTTTGGCTATGCCTGCCATGCCACGGTCCTCGACGGCTATGCCTGGTCGGGAGACTATCCCGGCTACGCGCAGATGGGCGTCGAAGCGGCTCACCCGGACTGCGTCGCGCTGTTCTGGGCAGGCTGCGGCGCGGATCAGAACCCGATTCCTCGCCGACAGGTCGAGCTCGCCGAAAAGTACGGCCGACAACTCGCAAAAACGATCAACGAGACACTTGAGCAGCAGCTGACTCCGATTTCGCCGAAGCTGTCCACGAGCTATGCGGAGATCGCGCTTCCGCTCGCGTCAGTTCCGACGCGCGACGAGCTCCTCGAGCAGACCAAGGACGCCAACAAGTACATCGTCATGCGGGCGAAAATGCTGCTCGAAGACCTCGACGCGGGTCAGCCGATCGCGGCCACGTATCCCTATCCCATTGGACGTTGGCAACTGGGAAGCGACATCGACTGGCTGTTCCTCGGCGGCGAGGTCGTGGTGGATTACGCGATTCGTCTGAAGAGCGAACGGAGCGGTCCCCAGACCTGGGTCGCCGGCTATTCGAACGATGTGATGGCGTACATCCCTTCGCGGCGCGTGCTGCTGGAGGGGGGCTACGAGGGGGGCGGTGCGATGGTTTACTACGGACTTCCCAGTCCCTGGACCGAACAGGTGGAGACGCTGATCGTTGACGAAGTGAACCGACAGCTGGGGACAAAGTAGGCTCAACATTGCTCCGTTCGCTCCGCGATCGGAACACTTGTTGGCGAACCCGATTCCTTATTCCTTACCGTCGTTCCCCAGGCCCAGCCGGGCGAGCCACTTGCCTCGCCCGCCCCCCTTCTTCGTCTTATCGCCGCCGACGCCTGGCTCGACATGGGCCATCGAGTCGCGTTCCTGCTCGAATTGCCGCAGCTTCTCTTCGAGTTCAGCCCGTTCGCGGGCGATCTTGGCCCGCTCGAGCGAGCAATCGACTTCGGCCTTGCGCAACTCTTCGCGGAGCTTCGCCTGCAACTCTTTGAGGCTCTCGCGCTCCTGACGGATGATTTCGTCGCTGTCGAGCGCCTGGGCAATGGCCGACGCGCCGACGGCCACATCGCCGACATTCTGCGATTGATTGTCGAGCAGCTTGCGGAGCTCCTGGATTTCCATTTCCTTCTCCGCTACGGCTTCCTCCGTGGCCCGAATCGCCTTCTGGACCGTGAGCTTGTCCGCCTTTTGCTGTTCGTCGGATTCGTCGAAGTCGGCGTCGAGCTGTTCGAGCATCCGGCGTTTCTGCGATTCCCAGTCCATGCCGCCGGCATCCACCGAGACGGGGACGGCCGACTTGGCGCGGGCGAGCTGTTCGGTCAGTTCGTTATTCTTGCTCGTTAGTTCTCTGACGTCCTGCATGGCCATTTCGAGCCGCCGCATCAGGTCGTCGAGTTCGATTGGCGACGCGACTTGTCCCGCGGTCTGCTTGGCCCGCTCCTCAGCTTCGGCCAGCCAGGCTTCGAGCTGTTTGTTCTCGTCGCGCAGTTTGCCGAGTTCGTCGCGCAACCTGGTGAGTTCCTCTGGCGCTTGCTCAGAGCCGCTCGCCGACTGCGCGGCGTTGGCAGCCGCCTCCTTGGCCGCCGCAAGTTCTGCGGACAAGCGCTGGCACTGGGCTGTCAGCTGCTCGAGTTGCTCCGCCGACTGCTGACCGCCCGACTGGGCCGAGGAGAGTTCCTCCTCGAGCTGAGTCACGCGCTGCCGGGTCTGGGCCAGCTCTTGCGCGGCTTCGACCTGCGACGCTTCACCGCTGGCGGCGGCCAGGCGGGCCACTTCGAGATCGGCCTCGAGCTGCTGTTTGTGTTGGAGCCACTCAGCCGCTTGAGTCCCCGCGGCCGATCGTTCCGTTTCGTACTGTCCGCGGAGCTCGTCGAGTTGCTGCTGCAGCGACTGTACCTTGCCGTCGGTCGTTTTGGCCTGATCGCTCTTCAGGGTGTCGATCTGCTGCTGCATCTCCTGGCGGACGCGTTCGAGCTCTCCCTGGAGCCGCTGCGCCTCGCCAGCTTTGACTTCCGCCTCGGCTTTGCGTTTGGCCAGCTCGCCTTGAGCCGATTCGAGCTGCCGCTTGAGTTCGTCGAACTTTTTCTGGCCTTCGCCGTGCAGCTTCTGCTTTTCCCCTTCGAACTGCCGGCGGAGGGTCTCGAATTGGCCGCGCGCGTCCTGGTTGGCTTGCAGCTCCTTCTGGCGCTGCTCCAGTTCCCGGCGGCAGTCGTCGAGCAGGCGCTGCAATTCGGTCACCTGACTGGTCGCTTGGATGGCCCGCTGTTCGTGGCGGGCCACCTCATCCCGCAGCCGCTCGTGCTTGAGCTGCAGCTCGGAGTATTCCTGGCGAAGACGGCCCACGGCTTCGCCGCTGAGCCCCAGTTCCTGCTGCGACTTGACCAGGTCCGCCTCGCGCTGGGCGCATTCGGTCTGACGGACGTGGAGTTCTTTGCCGGCGGCCTCAATCTCGTGCTGCCGCGTCTGCAGTTCAGCCAGCTTGCCCCCCAGATCGCTGAGCATTTGGGCGAGCTGTTGTTCCCGGGCGGCGAGTTCCTGATGCCGCGCCTCGATGGCTCGGTTGCGCTCCTCAAGGATCGCTTCGCGCGATTGGAACTGCGAGGCGCTGGCCTGCGTTTGGGCTTCTTGCTCGGAAAGCTGGCGGCCCAGTTCATCCAAGCGCTGCGCGAGCAGGCCTTCCAGAGAGCGCAGCCGCTCCTGTTCGCCGGAGAGTAGCTCCCGCGCTCGCTGCCGTTTGGCCGCGACATCGCCTGCGAGTTTTTGCCGCCACTCGTCTGCCACGCGAAGTGCTTCTTCCATGGAATCTGACCATTCCTAGGGGATACGGAGAGCGCGAGCCCGCGGTGCAACCGAAGCGCGGGAGCCCCTTTGTTGGTATAGGTCGCAACCCGTGCAGGGTCAAAACCGCGGCGCGAACAACGGCTCTGCCGCACGCGTAGCGCTTGTAGAACCCCGCTGATGGGGCTCGCGCTCGCCGTTACAACCGGCAGATCGCCGGCAATCGGCCGAGGCCATTCGCTCGTCCCTAGGAGAATCATCTGCACAGCCTTCCCTGCCGGAATGTTGGTCCTAGGATTCCCCCGGAGGAAACACGAGGCGAATTGGCAACATGCGATGCCTTGAAGCATCGGTTGCCGAGGGCCGCTGTTCAGCTCGCTTAGCGCCGCAAAGCGAGTGCAGTTCCCGGATTAGGTTCGCGGCCCAGGTTCGGGCGTGCTCCTGGCACCTGTCTTGCAAAGAGATCGAAACACCTCTTGCTCGCTTTGGTTCGATCCACTTCGCCGCAGGGCAAGGTACCCCGGAGCACTCATGCTGATGGCCAAACAACTCAAGAAATTCGCCGCCACACGCAAATTCAACTCGGGAAAATCGGGGTCGACCACGGTCCGGGACGAGGAGGAGGGATTTGCCGGGCACGACGAATTTGAAGTCGAAGGAGTGGCCCAGGATGAGGTTGCCTTCGACGACGAAGAGTTCGATCCCCACGGCGACGACCAGGAGACCGTCGACGCCACCGACGATCCGGTCCGGATGTACCTGATGCAGATGGGGCAGATTCCGCTGCTCAACCGAGCCCAGGAAATCGCATCGGCCAAGCAGATTGAGATGACCCGCTGCCGGTTCCGACACAGCATGCTGGCGACCGACTATGTCCTGCAAGGGGCGGTCGAAGCGCTGGAGAAGGTGCGTGATGGCCAGTTGCGGCTCGACCGGACGATCGAAGTCTCGGTCACCAATACCACCGAGAAAAAGCGGATCATGAAGCGGATCTGGCCGAATGTGGCCACGCTCAAGCACCTCTTGCAGCAGAATCACGAAGACTATCACGTGGCGGTCAGCAAGAAGTATGCGATGACCGTGCGGCGAGCCGCTTGGGCTCGCCTGACGCGCCGCCGTAACAAGGCGGTCCGCCTGATCGAGGAGATGAACCTGCGGAACAACCGGCTGCAGCCGCTATTCGACAAGTTGGGCGAAATCCTCAGCCGGATGCAGACGCTCAAATCGCAGATCCGCGAGGCCAAGGCCTGCGGCACATCGGCGGGCCGCAACGAGGCCGACCTGCGCAAGGAACTGTACTACCTGATGCGGATCACGCTCGAAACGCCCGCCACGCTGCAGCGGCGAATCGAACGCACGGAGCACTATCGCCGCGACTACGACGGCGCCAAGCGATTCCTGTCGGCCGGCAATCTGCGGCTGGTGGTGAGCATTGCCAAGAAGTATCGCAATCGCGGACTGTCGTTTCTCGATCTGATCCAGGAAGGTAACACCGGCCTGATGCGGGCGGTCGACAAGTTCGAATACGCGCGCGGATACAAGTTCAGCACTTACGCCACGTGGTGGATCCGCCAGGCCATCACCCGGGCCATCGCCGACCAAAGCCGGACGATTCGCGTCCCGGTGCACATGATCGACACGATGAGCAAGGTACGGAGCGTTACTCGCGATCTTCTGCAGGAACTTGGCCGCGAGCCGACGCCCGAAGAGACGGCGACCGCCGCCGGACTGTCGCTCGAAGACGCCCGCTGCATCCTCAAGATGTCGCGGCAGCCGCTCTCGCTCGACCAGCCGATGGGAGACCACGAAGACAGCTATTTCGGCGAGTTTGTGGCCGACCATCGCGACGACGATCCGCTGTACGACACGCATCAGCAGGCGCTGAAGCACGGCATCGAAGAGGCCATGCAGGGGCTCAACTATCGGGAGCGCGAAATCCTCCGCCTGCGGTACGGTCTGACCGACGGCTACGCCTACACGCTGGAAGAAGTCGGCAAAATCTTCAGCGTCACGCGAGAACGCGTCCGGCAGATCGAGACGAAAGCCGTCCGCAAGCTCCAGCAACCCTATCGCAGCCGTTCGCTGGCCAGCTTCATCGACGGCTTCGATCTTTCCACGCTGGAAGCGGCCCCGCTGGACGCCCGTTCTTAGGGGAATCGCCGCTGGGAAACCCGCGGTCGGCGGGCTCGCGTCTGCTGACTCTGGCGGTCGAACTTCGCTATCATGCCTAGATGCGAAGCACGACCAGCGAGGAGCGCGCCCGGCTCCGAAATTTGTCCCGCGACGAGCTGACGGCGCATCAGCTGGCGCGCCTGCGAACGCTCGTCGCCGAGGTCCTGCCGCATAACCGCTTCTATGCGGAAAAACTGGCCCAATCGCCGCTCCGCCTCGAGTCGCTCGCCGAGTTATCCCAGCTTCCTTACACATATAAGGACGAGTTGGTCACGGCCCCGTTCGCCGGTGAGTTTGCCGCGAATCTGACGTTCCCTCTGAGCCGATACGTGAGGTATCACCACACTTCGGGGACTCGCGGCCGGCCGATGCCCGTTCTCGACACCCCCGAGGACTGGCAGTGGTGGATCGACGGCTGGCAGTTTGTGCTCGACGTGGCGAACGTCACGCCGGCCGATCGGGCTTATCTCGCGTTCTCGTTTGGGCCGTTCATCGGCTTTTGGAGTGCGCACGATGCGTGCGCAGCGCGGGGGGCGCTCGTGATTCCCGGCGGCGGAACCAATTCGCTTGGGCGGCTGGAAATGATTCGCCGCTCGCAGGCGAGCGTCCTGTTTTGCACTCCCAGCTACGCCCTGCGACTGGCCGAAGTCGCGGCCGAGAATCAAATCGATCCGGCCGATCTCGACGTCCGGCGGATCATCGTGGCCGGCGAGCCGGGAGGAAGCGTCGCCAGCGTGCGAGAGCGAATCGAAGCCACCTGGAACGCGAAGCTGGTCGATCACGCGGGGGCCTCCGAAATTGGCCCCTGGGGATTTGGCGATCTGGAGGGACGCGGCCTGTGGATCAATGAGTCGGAGTTTATCGCTGAGTTCTTGTCGCTCGAAACGGGCGAGCCGGCGGCCGATGGCGAACTGGCCGAACTGATCCTCACTTCGCTCGGCCGTTTGGGAAGTCCTGTGATCCGATACCGGACGGGAGACGTCGTGCGCCCCCGGCATCACGTGTCGGGCGACTGCCAGTTCGTCCACTTGGAAGGGGGCGTCCTGGGCCGCACGGACGACATGCTCATCGTACGCGGCGTGAATGTGTTCCCCAGTTCGCTCGAGCAGATCGTGCGGGCATTTCCCGAAGTGGTCGAGTATCGAGTCACCGTCGAGCGGGATGGCACCATGGATTTGATTGTGGCCGAAGTCGAAGACCGGCTGCACGATCCGCAGCGAATTCGGCGGGAATTGAAGCTCCGTCTGGGACTCAACGTCGAGGTCCGCTGTGTTCCCGTGGGTACTTTGCCGCGATTTGAGGGGAAGGGAAAGCGCTTCGTCGATCGGCGAGCCGAGCCCAAGCAGGCCACCCGCAAAGAACCCTGAGTCTCCGCCAACCAGTCCCGCTCCGAGATAAGCTCCGCGACGTCCGCTCCTTCGAGGAACCTCCGATGAAGTTCAATGCCGAAGTGCTCGAACTGTGCCGCCGGCAGTTTCCGGCCCTCTCGCGCCGCGTGGGGGACCGGCCGGCGGCTTATTTCGATGGCCCCGGCGGGACGCAGGTTCCCCAGCGAGTAATCGACGGAGTGAGCCACTACCTCGCGCATACCAACGCTAATCACGGCGGGCACTTCGCCACGTCGATCGAGAGCGATCGCCTGCTCAATGCGGCCCATGCGGGACTCGCCGATTTTCTGGGAACCGACGATCCGCGAACGGTCATCTTCGGCCAGAACATGACTTCGCTGACGCTGGCCCTGTCGCGATCGCTGGCCCGCGGCTGGAAGGCGGGGGACGAGATCGTCCTGACGCGGCTCGATCACGACGCCAACGTCACCCCGTGGGTCCTGGCGGCCCGCGATGCCGGCGCCGTTGTCCGCTTTGCCAGCATTCGCAGCGAGGATTGCACGCTCGATCTCGACGAACTGCGGCATTTGATCAACGAACGGACCCGGCTGGTGGCTGTCGGCTGTGCGTCGAACGCCACCGGCGGGATCAACCCGGTGCGCGACATCTGCGGCTGGGCCCATGCCGTGGGAGCGCAGGTATTCCTCGACGCTGTTCACTACGCGCCGCACGGGCTGATCGACGTGCAGGCGTGGGGCTGCGACTTTCTGGCCTGCTCGGCCTACAAGTTTTTCGGGCCGCACGTCGGCATCCTCTGGGGTCGGCGCGAACTGCTCGAACGGCTCGACGCCTATAAGGTTCGACCCGCGCCGAGCGACCTGCCAGGCAAGTGGATGACCGGCACGCAAAGCCACGAAGCGATCGCCGGAGCATTGGCGGCCGTCGAGTACCTGGCCGATCTGGGGCGCCTGCTCGCGGGGAACGACATGCTCTCGCGGCGGGCCGCCCTGCGCGAAATGTACCGCGACGTGGCAATCTACGAACGGGAACTGACACGTCGGCTGCTTGCAGGACTGGCAGACATCCCGGCGATCCAAGTCTATGGCATCACCGATCCCGCCCGATTCGACGAGCGTTTCGCGACCGTGTCGTTCACCCACGAGCGGTTCACGTCCGCCGAAATGGCCCAGCGGCTCGGCCGGGAGGGGCTGTTTGCCTGGCATGGCAACTACTACGCCCTGAACCTGACCGAAACGCTCGATCTGGAGCCCGAAGGGATGCTCCGCATCGGCCTGGTCCACTACAACACATTCGCCGAAGTCGAACGGCTGATCGAAGCGCTCCACGGACTCCGTTGAGATCCTCTTTCGTGCTTCGGATCTCGTGCTTGTT
>JALORD010000377.1 GCA_025459145.1 Pirellulaceae bacterium
GGATACTTGGTCCCTGGCTTCAGGTTGTGGAGCGGCGAATAGGCCAGGAGCGCCGGAAATTGCTCGGCCGTATCGGCCGAACCGTACTCGCTCACCCAGGCCCAGCCGATCGTGAACTTGTGATAGCGGAGCATGTCGAGGACGCCGACCGCCGGAATCGCCGCCGCGAAGAGTTCCGGCCGCTGGGTCATGGCTGCTCCGACCAACAGGCCGCCGTTGCTGCCGCCGCGAATCGCCAGCTTCTCGGGCGACGTGTACTTGTTGGCAATGAGCCACTCAGCGGCGGCGAAAAAATCGTCGAACACATTCTGCTTCCGGTCGAGCATCCCCGCTTCGTGCCAGGCGCGGCCATACTCGCCGCCGCCGCGAAGATTCGCCACGGCATAGACGCCCCCCATCTCGAGCCAGGCGATCGTGCTGACCGAGAAGCCCGGCGTCTGAGCGATGTTGAACCCGCCGTAGCCGTACAGGATCGTCGGGTTCTGGCCGTCGAGTTTCACATCCTTGCGGCAGGTGATCATGAGCGGCACACGCGTGCCGTCCTTGCTGGTGTAAAAAACCTGCCGCGTTTCGTAACGGCTGGCGTCGAACGCCACTTTCGGCTGCCGATAGAGCGAACTCTCGCCGGTGGCTACATCGTACCGATAGATCGACCCCGGAACGGTGTAGCTGGTGAATGAATAGAACGTTTCGGGATCGTCCATCCGCCCGCCAAAGCCGCCGGCTGAGCCGAGCCCCGGCAACGCCACATCGCGGACGTGCTGGCCGTCGAGGTCAAAAATCTTGACCGCCGAGCAGGCGTCGTGCAGGTACTCGGCCACGAGGTGCCCACCAATCCCGCCGACTCCCTGCAGCTTGTCGGCCGACTGCGGAATGAGTTCCTGCCAGTTGGCCCGCTCGGGACTGGCCAGGTCGACCGCGATCACCCGCCGGAGCGGCGCGTCGAGATCGGTCGTGATCAAAAACCGCGAGCCCTTGTTCGCGATGAAGTGATACTCGGCGTCAAAACCGGCGATCAACTCGACAACCGGCGAATCGGGCTCGGCCAGGTCGCGGTAAAAGAGCTGATTCTTCCGCTCGGTCCCGCGCCAGACGCTGATGATCAAATACCGCCCGTCCTCGGTCACATCGCCGTCGAACCCCCACTCCTTCTCGTCCTTCCGCTCATAGATGAGCTTGTCCTGCAACTGCGGGTCGCCCAGGCGGTGGTAGTAGAGCTTCTGGTAATAGTTCTGCCCGGTGTAGACCGCGCCAGGGGCCGGTTCGTCGTACCGGCTGTAATAGAAACCCGCCCCATCGGGCGTCCAACTCACGCGCGAAAACTTCACCCACTGGAGCTTGTCGGCCAGCATCTCGCCCGAGTCGACGTCGAGCACATTCCACTCTTCCCAGTCCGAGCCCGCCGCGGCCAATCCCAGGGCGACCCGTTTGCCGTCGTCGCTCACAACCCAATTCTTGAGGGCGATTGTCCCATCGGCCGAAAGCTTATTGGGATCAAAGAGGAGCCGCGGCTCGACGGCGAGCGAATCGGCCACGAACACCGCGTTCTGATTCTGCAGGCCGTCGTTCCGCGAATAGAAATAGCGGCCTCCCTTCTTGTGGGGCAAGCCGAACCGCTCGTAGTTCCAGAGTTCGGTCAGCCGGGACCGAATCCGGTCGCGCGTCGGCACCTGATCGAGCCAGGCAAATGTCACCTTGTTCTGGGCCTCGACCCAGGCCCGCGTCTCGGGGCTGTCGGGATCCTCCAGCCAGCGGTAGGGATCGGCAACCGTCGTGCCGTGATAGTCGTCGGTCTGATCGATCTTGTCCGTCTTCGGATAAGTAAGTCGCATCGGTTGAGCAGAAGCAGCCAGGGGACGGATTGCGGCGGGAGCCTGAACGTGCCGGCGGCGGCGGAGCGGTCCGGCCGCATCGGCCTGCGACACGAGCGTCAGCGATGCCGCGATTAGCACCAAACAGACTTTGGCAGGCCGCCAAACCGTGCGGGAGGCAACGATCATGAGAGCCAGTATTCCGGGGAAACGCGGGGATGTCCGGGTGAGTGTGCAGGGGAGTATACCTTCTCGGTTTGCCGTCGGTAGCGAGCGCCGCGGGCGATCAGCCGCCCATTGCCCTGATTCGGCAAGCACCGCATGATCAGGAGCATGGAAGGTCGCGAGAAAATCTGCGTGCTGGGCGGTGGACCGAGCGGGCTCGTCGTTGCCAAAACGCTGCTTCAGCAGGGCCTCACCTGTGAAATCCTGGAGCGCGAGGACGACGTCGGCGGCACCTGGTACTACGGCCGCACGGGCAGTTCTGTTTACGCCTCGACGCATCTCATCTCGTCGAAGCGGATGACCGAATTCTCCGACTTCCCAATGCCGAAGGAGTATCCGCCCTATCCGAGCCACGAGCAGGCGCTGGCCTACTTGCGCGACTACGCAAGACACTTCGGACTCTACAAAATCTTGTGCACCGAGACGACAGTGGTGCGAATCGCCGTGGCGGAGGACCTGCGCACCGAGACTGACGGCGACTCGCCGCCGTGGCGAGTGACGACGGCTGATGGCCGGGAGCGAATCTACCGCGGCCTCGTGATCGCTAACGGCCACCACTGGGATCCGCTGTGGCCGGAAGTGGCCGGCGAGTTCACCGGACAGCAAATCCACGCCCATGATTACAAAACGCCCGATCAGATCACCGGAAAACGCGTGCTCGTCGTCGGCGGCGGCAACTCCGGCTGCGACATTGCCGTCGAAGCGGCGCAGCACGCTCGGGCCGTCTTTCACAGCCTGCGGCGGGGCTATCACTTTCTGCCCAAGTTCCTGTTAGGAACGCCCATCGATTCCGGCGGCGAATGGCTCAGCCAGTGGCGCGTGCCGCAGGCCGTGCAGCGGTGGCTGACTGGCTGGCTGGCGTACGTCGCCCTCGGACCGCCGGAGCGATACGGTCTACCGAAGCCCGACCATCGGCTGTTCGAGGCCCATCCAATCGTCAACTCGCAGCTCTTGTACTTTGTCGGCCACGGCAAGATTCAGATTCGCCCGGCCATCGAGCGGCTGTCCGGCGACCGGGTGCGGTTTGTCGATGGTCGCGAGGAGCAGATCGACACGATCGTCTACGCCACGGGATATCGCGTCAGCTTTCCGTTTGCCGACCGCGAACTCCTGCTCGACGACGCCGGCAAGCCCCGGCTCTTCTTGAACGTGTTTCATCCCCAGTACGACAATCTGTTCGTCGCCGGCCTCGTCCAGCCCAACAGCGGCATCTGGCCGATCATCGAGTGGCAGGCTCGGCTCATCGCGGCTTACCTCGCCGCCCAGGAGAAGAATCCCGCCCAGGCTGCCTGGTTTCGCAAACTGAAAGCCGCGGGGCCCGACAACCTGACCAGCGGCCGAAACTACCTCCGCTCGCCCCGGCATCTGCTCGAAGTTCCCTACTTCGCATATCGCCGCCGGCTGGAGAAGCTTGTCCGAAGGCTGCAACCCGGTTAACCGCCGCGCCCACGCGGCGAGCCCTGCACCGACGCGGCGAGCCCTGCCGCGACGGCGTCGAGCGTTTTTCCGGCCTTGGGGCCGGGGTTAACCGCCGCCCCCAGGCCGAAGCCCGCTTCCGACTGCGAACCTGCCCGGTGACTTTCGTCTCCTGGATGAATAGAATGTCCGTAGATAGGTTTTCATTCCTGGTTTCCGAAAGGAGCTCTAGTGGCAGTAACCCTCAGCCAGCCGGTCGTGCGGGAGGGTCTTTCGCTCAGTTTCGAGTTGGCTCGTGCAGCCGCCCGTGAAGCGGAAGACAACCGCGGACAGAACGTGGTCGTGCTGGATATGCGGGAGCAAACGCCGATCTTCGACTATTTCGTCATTGCAACGGGCACCAGCGGCCGGCAGTTGCGGGCGATCAGCGACGCGATCGACGATGTGCTCCAGAAGCAATTCGGCCACACGAGGATGGGCATCGAGGGGTACCAGGAAAGCCGCTGGATTGTGCTCGATTACGGTTCGGTCGTGGTCCACGTCTTTGACGATGCGAGCCGCGATTTTTACCGACTCGAGGATCTTTGGGCCGGAGCGACGCGGGTCGAGTGGAAGTGAGGCCCGGGTGGGATTAGAATCGCGGCGTGAATAGTCCCCGCGATTCCTTCCTTCCCGAGAGCCTGCGATGACCACCCGCCGACAATTCCTCGCGGCCACCAGCGTGGCCGCGGCCACGCTGGCCGTTCCCGCTGCCCGTGCCATCGAGCCGATTCCGCGAAACGGCACGCCCAAGTTCAAGTTCAGCCTCGCGGCCTACAGCTATCGCGAACTCTTGAAGGGAGACTCGCCCAAACTGACGCTCGGCGACTTCGTCGACGACTGTGCGAAGTTTGGCCTCGAAGGGACCGAACTCACCTCGTACTACTTTCCTAAGAGCACCACGCCCGAGTACCTGCGGGCACTCGCCCGGCAGTGCTTCCGCCTGGGGCTCGACGTGTCCGGCACGGCTGTCGGCAACGACTTCGGCCACCCGCCAGGCGAGAAGCGGACCGAGCAGATCGCCAGCGTCAAACAGTGGATCGAGTATGCCGCGATCCTGGGCGCTCCGGTGATCCGCATCTTTGCCGGACACCAGCAGAAGGACCAGACGCCGGCTCAGGCCCACTCGCTGATGGTCCAGGCGATCGAGGAGTGCTGCGACTTCGCCGGCAAGCACGGCGTGCATCTGGCCCTGGAAAACCACGGCGGACCGACGGCGACCGCCGAGGGACTGCTCAAGTTCGTCCGCGATGTGCAGAGCCCGTGGTTCGGCGTGAACCTCGACAGCGGCAACTTCCACAGCGACGATCCGTACGCGGAACTGGCGCAGATCGCCCCGTACTCGCTCAACGCGCAGATCAAGGTGGTCATGTCCGGCCCCGACAAAAAGAAAGTGCCGGCCGACTTCAAACGCCTGGCCCGCATCCTCCGCGAGGCCCACTACCGCGGCTATGTCGTCCTCGAATACGAGGAAGCCGGCGACCCGCGCGAAGAGTGCCCGAAGTATCTCGATCAGGTGCGTGAGGCGTTTGCTTAACGTCTCTCTGATTTACGGATTGAACCGGATTTGCTGGGCCGCCCGAGTCTATGTCACTACCGAGCCCAACTCGCGAAGCAGCTCAAACGAGTAGATTCCCGTATCGTGGCCATCGCTGAAGGCGATCGTGTAGGCATAGTTGCCGACGGGCTTCATTCCCTGAATTATCAGCGGCACGAGCTGGCCGGGGCCAAGGATCGGCAACGCCAGCGGGTCCTGCGGCGTCTGGTTCTTTTCGCGACAGGTGGCGCAGGGGCAGGCGTCGCGCAGTTCTTTCACGCGATAAAGCCGCACTTGGCCGTCGCTCCACTCAATCGCGAGTCGGCGGTCGTCGGTCAGTTTCAGGGACGTGGGGTAGGGAGCCATATG
>JALORD010000048.1 GCA_025459145.1 Pirellulaceae bacterium
AGGTAATCGATTCCCGCGCCGCCTAAGAGCGTGTCGTCGCCATCGCCGCCATCCAGCCAGTCGTCGCCGGCCAGGCCAAAAATGAGGTCGTTCCCTCCCTCGCCAAAGATCTGATCGGCCATCGCCGTGCCGTGGATCAAGTCGTCGCCGTCCCCGCCGTAGATCGTCGCCGCAATGCGGATATTGGCCCCAAGCTTCACGATGTCGTTCCCCGCTCCGGCCGCGACTTCGATCTGCTGGATCGCGGCCAGCTCGAACGTCCCGAGCTTCGCGGCGCCGTCATAAACGACGAGCTGCTTCTTTTGCACCACAAACCTCAAGAAGTCATCGCTGTCCGATCCGAACACCAAGAGCACCCCTGCCGAGAGCTGCACCGAGGCCGACTGCTGCACGACCGGCTGCAGGATCGTGCTCGAGACAAACTGCCCGAGCGCCGTCCCCGACGAAAGCCCATCTTCATTGTCGAAACGCCAATGGATGCCGCCGTAGAGCCGGCTGTCGGCCGATTCCTGGGCCGCCTCGGTGAAGCTCGTGTAGTGCCGGTCGCCCACCAGGGGATGCTCCGAGGGGAGCGTGAACTCGACCGCATCGGTGCCGAAAAACTCGATGAGTACCGATGCCGCCGCCCCGCTGAAGCTGCTGTGCCCCGAACTGTAGCTGGGGAATGGCGGCGTCACGACGAGCGGCGTCCACAGCGGATCGGCCTCGGTGGCATCGTTGCCGTCAGTGTCGGCCGCACGAATGCCGGTGATTGGCCGCCAGAAATCCGTGGCGTACTTTGTTTCCCAGCACATGATCGCAGCATCGGCCAATGCCACGTTCAGGAGAGCAAACAGCCGCGCGTTTTGCGAAAGCGACAGGCCCTCTTTCTCCGCCACAATCTGGGCGAGCACATTGAGATGCCCCGGTGGCGTGGCCGTTCCCGCACCATTGGCCCAAAACAGGGCGATGTCGGTCTGGTCTTGTGTCCGCGTGGCGCTTGTTGCCGAGCCGATTTCCTTCACCTCGGCAAACGCCGCTGCATATTCGGGACTGTCTAGCGCCGGGATGTTATTGGGCATGAATTGGTCGGCCGTCGTGATGGCAAATGGTGTGACGTCGGCCCAGTGCGGCATCAGCGCGGGGGCGAAGGCCGGCGGCGTCGGCTGCCAATCACCGGGCTCGGTTCCTGGCGTGTAGGGCACGACCGCAGTCGAGCCATCGACGGCCCGCAGCGCGAGGATCTGGTCGGCAATCGAATGGCCCAAGGCAATGCCGGCGTTCTTCGCCGCGCCATTGGCAATTGCGGCCAGCGACGCCGACAGTTCGTCGTCAAAGTCTTGCAGCGGAAACAGTGCCTCCAGCGCCCGGTGAGCGGCCGCGACCGCAGCCGCTTCGCGCGAAGTACTCGGCGCGGCCAATTCCTGGACGGCGTACGGCTGATGGCTGCGGTCGATC
Organism: Pirellulaceae bacterium; assembly: GCA_025459145.1. GTDB lineage: Bacteria > Planctomycetota > Planctomycetia > Pirellulales > Pirellulaceae > CAYLLN01. Next base: position 1,438 of record JALORD010000048.1, read on the forward strand.
GAGTTAATCGCGTCATAGATCGCCGTGTGGACGATCGCCATCGCCCGCGAGGCCTGTGGCGGAGCCGTCGCGTCGGCCCGCACCGCGTCGAGCAAAATCTCGTTCCATTCGAGGACCACGTCAGCCGCGAACATCATCCGCGGCTCAAGCGTTTCCAGACGGGCCGAGCGAGACGACCGTGTGTCACCCCCCTTACGAAGTTCAAACCACCGATTGTCTGCCATGTTAAAGCCCCGCTAATGCTGGAGAATGCCACCGGACAAGTAGCGGTATGGTGGGGGATCGACATGCGAAATGCAACCCGTCGCATGTGTGATGTGGCAGATTTTTTTCCCTGGCGTACTTGTGCCGCTATTCTTCCGATTCGCGCGTTCGGGTGGCGAGGTGCAGCTCATCGACCAGCCACTCGAGTTCGTCGACTTTGCGGCCGGCAAGCAATCCCATCTTTTGGCCGCTCCGATCGTGGATCTGGAGTTCCAATACCGGGACGCCATTGACGCGGATTCCCGTCGGCCCGACGCGAATCGCCGCAATCTCACCGAGCGGCCACTCACGCTGCTTTTTGCCGAAGAGTCCCGTCTGCATCACCATCAGCGTCCCACCCGCTATGGCCAGCGCCGCATGACGGCGGCCCATCTGAATGCTTCCTAGGAGCATGCCGATGCCAATGGTCCAGAAGAGTATCACCACCAGTGGGAAGACCCACGCAGATTCGTCGTCCGGGGGTTTGTCGCCCAGCAGCGCGCCCACAATCGCTACGGTGAACACCAGCATAAAACCGTTCCAGAGCAGGCTGAATCCGAACAGTCCGCCACTGCCGCGCCACAGGCCAGCGGGTGGGACAACGGCCGAGAACCCGTCGTCGAATCGCCGGATTTCGATCGGGCTACCCGCTGGCTGCACGGGCGCGGGAGCATACGCGTCCGTCGCGTGGGGCTCGGACCAGGAATCGTCGACAGGCTGTTCGGAAGGCAACATCGTGCGACTCGTCCGCAGAAATCACCCGACATTGGGCGAACGGGAATCCAACTCTCTTGTTGTACCGCACCGTGATCGAGGCGGTGTAACACGGGCGATCGCTTCCCGCTTGGAAGGCTGCGGAGGCATGGTTCGCCTCCTGCCGCGCGCCCCGCAGGCTGTCGCGCCCTGCTGCAATATTCTCGCAATCGGAGCCCGTCCCATGAACCCTGCCGTCGATCTCTCGTTGACCATGCCCACGGTACACTCTGCCCCTCCTCCGACTACCGACCCTCGGCCTGCCGCATCTCGGCCTCCGCACAAGCCGCGGGTTTGGACAGTTTTCTTGGCCTGGATCGGCGCCGTCATCTTCGGTCAGCTCTTTGCACTTATGGGCTTCATCGTCGCCGGCATTGCGATGGGCGTGGTGCTGGGATTCCAAGGAGTCGACCCGGCCGCCATTCAAAACCGCGTCGTCGAGATCTTTCAGCACCCGATTGTCGCTCTGCTGCTAACGCTCGTGCCATTTCAACTTGGCATGCTCGCAATGGTGCTGCTGGCCACCCGATGGTCGCCGGAACCTTGGCGCGATCGGCTGGGACTCATCCCTTCGTCGGGACGCGCGCTTGGTTGGCTGCACCTCGCGATGGCGGCGGCCTTCACGTTGTCGACGGCTCTCATGTCGGCGATCGGTTTATCGCTCTTCCTGGGCGATCCCGCCGCGAGCCCCATCAGCACGGCGATCAGCGATGGCTCCTGGATCGCGGTCACGCTGACGGCCGTTCTCCTGAGCCTCCTCCCGGCGATCGTCGAAGAAGTCGTGTTTCGCGGCTACATTCAGCGACGGCTCCTGGCGCGCTGGTCGCCGAGTGTGGCGATTGGCGTCTCGACGCTGCTGTTTGCCATCATCCATGCCGACTCGCTGCAACACGTGCTGGCGGTCGTCCCTCTGGGAATCGTCACCGGCCTCCTGGCCCACCGGACCGGCTCAATCAAAGCCGGCATGCTGGTCCACGCAATTCACAATGCGGGGGCGGTCGGCTTCGGAGCCCTGGCCCGCCTCCTGACGCCGCACCTTGGCGACGAGGGGACCGGCTTTGTTCTCATTGGCGGTGTCGTGGCCCTGGGACTTGTCGGCCTCCCCGCGATCATCGCACTCACGCGACGTGCCGAATCGACCGAGGAACCTGTGCCAAGCAACGGCATGCAGCCCGCGGTAGAATCGCTGGCGAGCTAAACTTCGCGCATCGCGACAACCAGAAGATCGGACGGGGCCTCAAAAGTCCCCGTCCGATCAGCGAGACCATGAAACCCGCATCCCGACGCTTGCAATTCGGCCTGCGGACGATGCTCGTCGGCGTCACGCTGACAGGCGTGTATCTCGCCTGGCGGATGCACGATCCGGAGCGATCCACCATTCAGGCGATTCGCGCCGCGGGCGGTGAGGTTCACTTCGGGTATCAAATGCCCTCCACGTCGTCAACTTACATCAGCGTTGCGATGCTGCCAGAATTTCACTACTTCCCGATCGTCGTGGTGAGCCACCACGGGACCAAGGATCCCCCGGCTCTCACCGCGAGAGAAATCCTCTTCCGCCCGGGTAGCGAACATCAGGTCCGGCTGGTGGAATTGAAGTTCGAGGATTTCACGCCCGAACTCGCCGAGCGACTCCAGTCTCTTAGCGAGCTGCGCGAGATCGTTGTGGAGATGCCCGGTGGAATGCTCGCAATGGATTCCCCCGCCGGGAAGAAGCTGGCAGCGCTCGAAGAACAACTCCCCGGTAAAGTCTACCCAGTGGTTCTAAGGGAGGAGTGATTTCGCGGCCAGGAACGCGACGCACCGCGCTTGCCAGCGGGATGCGGCAAACGCTGTGGGATCGCCCATGCGAGCTCAAGTCGTCGGCTCGAGGATTCGATGCGTGGGAACTGGCCGTCCGGGGCGGAATGACTGGGTTTGTTGAATCTTCGCACGTGCGCCGCGAGCGGCACACGCTTCGGCCACCGTTTGCTCGACCAGTTCAGTCAATGTCTCGGGAGAAGTAGCAACGCGGGCATTTACCACGAGTTGAGCCGCACGAATCTGACCCCTTGATGCCAGCGACAGTTCCGGCGGCGAAAAGCTGCTCACCAGATTCGCCACGCCATAGAGCCCCTCGGCCATGCCGATCACCTTGAGGTGGGCGGTCTCCGCCTCGATCGTCGCCAGCCGATCGCGCAGCCGCGTGATGATGTCGACAAGCAGGGCGTCTAAATCGAGTGGCTCGGATGCGTCGATTTCCAGGCTGCTGTTGAGCCAGCCCAGTTCTGCCTCGCCAATCGCATAAGTATCGTAATCGACATCCATCAGCCGTTGGCCGAACCTGCCACGCTGATCGAGTACTTCGACGAGCCCCGCGAATCCGGTCCCTGCTTTGGCCGACAGGCGGAGGATCGGCGTGCCGGCGTAGCGCTCAGCCAGCATTGCCGCTAACTCGTCGGTCTCAGCCGGCGAGAGTTCGTCAACCCGATTGATCACAATCAGGTCGGCCTCTTCGAGTTGCTTGGTAAAGATGTAGGCGGCCTGCGGCGAGAATCCCCCTTTGGACTCTCCCCGCAGAATCCGGCTGCCATGGCTCGGCTTCAGCAGCACTGCATAGGGCGCGACGTCGAACGTAGCGCCGTAAAGCTGTTGAAGCGGGCGGACCACGGTTGCGACGAGATCAGTACAGCTGCCAACCGGTTCGGCCAGGATCAGATCGGGCCGGGCCGACATTTCCAACTCACCGACTGTCTCCGTCAGTTTGTGGAAATTGCAACAAAAGCACGCGCCGGGAACTTCGCCCACATCAAACCCCTGCGCCCGCAGACTGTTTGTGTCGACCAGGTCGGTCGCTTGATCGTTCGTCACGATGCCGACCTTCAGGCCCTGCTGTTGGTAGTGGCGAGCGAGGCGCGCGATCGTGGTGGTTTTGCCGGCTCCCAAAAAGCCGCCAAGCATGACAAAGCGAATGCTAGACATACCGAACCTCGGTGCGAGGGTTGTACTGCAGAAAGTTACCAAGTCCCGCTTGTCCGCCTCTATGCAGACCTTGTCGGGGCGAGCGCCGGGCGGACCACATACTCGTAAATCCCCCCACCGATTACGGCGCCAGCGATGGGGGCCAGGATATACACCGTGAAAAATCCGCTCCCATTAGGGCCAGGGAGTGCGGCCGTTCCCCAGCCCGCGACGAACGTGAAGAGCCGCGGCCCAAAGTCGCGCGCCGGATTGAAACACGCCTGCGTCAGCGGAGCCGCGATCGAGATCAAAGCGGCCACGGTCAAACCGATGAACACGGGCGCGAGCGCACTCGGCGGCGCGGCGCTGTTGCGGGTATCGGTCAGGGCGAAGACGAGCATGGCGAGCATCGCCGTGCAGACGGCCTCGGTCAGTAACGCCCGCTCGGTCGGCACAAGGAGCCGATGTTTGGCCCAGACCTCATCGGACCAGGGTTCGTCCCCTACCGCCAGTGGACCGGGGCTCGGATAGAACTCGCCGTAGCACATCGCGGTGATGATGCTCCCCGGCTCACCGCGCTTTACCCCCTTTTTCGCCTCCAGCTCTGCCAGCGGTCCGCTGTACATGACAAAGAGAACCGCCGCCGCCAGGAACGCTCCGGCCACCTGGGCTACAACGTACCCCCCTACACCGCTCCAGGGAAACTTTCCCCAAAACGCCAGAGCAACGGTCATGGCAGGGTTGATGTGGGCTCCGCTAACGGCGGCAATCAGATAAATGGCGAGCGTTACGCCGAGTCCCCACACGATGGCCACTTGCCACAGGCCGCTCTGCGCTCCGGTAAGTACGGCAGCATGCACAGCACCGCAGCCCAAAAGCACGAGCAGGAATGTGCCGAGCAATTCGGCAGCCAAGATGCGCGGTGAGGTATTCATCGGTGTGGCGAATAGTCTAAACGTCGTTTGAACGAAAGGCAATCACGAAAACCTTATCCCGGCAACTCTGTGCGTTCTCGGCCTCTGGGGTCGGAGGTTTTTCGTGGAGGAGAGCGGTCCATGCCGTTACGCGTAGCCCGTGAAAACTTACAGACTCCCTGGGCGCCGTGTACGAGTTGACCCGAACCGGGCAGCATGGCGGCGGGGGACAGGAGTTGTTGGCAGAAAGCTTCGGCCGAGGGTGGCAATGTCCACTCCCGACCACACCTCGTCCACGGACGCTGCGTGACCCCTCTTCGTCTGGGGGGGTGGTTGAACGAGGAAGGCGCAGTCGACTGCTGGCACAAGCCGCCGCAGAGGGAAACTTGACCAAAATCTATCCAATCGGGGAAATCGTTCCCAAGACCGGCCCGCCGGCCGCGAATCTTTCCCTATGTCCGCGAAATGCGGCCATCGCTGAACAAACGACCGCGAGCTGATCGAGACGGGGGTTCCGTCTGACAGCCGCGACCCAGGTTTTGTGTTTCCGGCAAAACCGCGCTGTTATCGTCGTTGCGGCTGAAAGTGGGAGGGCCGAGACATGTTGAAAAAGGGTTTGTTGGTCGGATTAGGAGTGCTGGTGCTGGTCGGCCTGCTGTTCGGCCGGGGCAGCGTCAGCCATATCAAGACGTCGCTGGGAATGGTCCAGCAAAGCGTGCATGACGCCATGCCAATCGAATACGAGATTGGCCGGGCCAAGCAGATGATCAAGGATCTCGATCCCGAGATTCATCGCAACATGCACCTGATCGCGCGGGAAGAGGTTGAAGTCGGCCGCCTCCGCAGCGAGATCGAAAAGGCCCAAACTCAGCTCGCCAAGAATCGGGCCGACATCGAACGGCTTTCGAGCGACCTGAAGCGGGGCGACAGCAACTTTGTCTACTGCGAGAAGACTTATTCCGCCAAACAGGTCGAGACCGATCTGTCGCGGCGGTTCGAGCAGTACAAGGTGAAGGAAGCGACCGTCGAAAAGTTGACGCAGGTGCTGGCCGCTCGCGAGCGGGGCCTGTCGGCAGGTCGTGAAAAGCTCAAGGCGATGCAAGCCGCCAAGGGCCAGCTCGAAGTCGACGTCGCCAATCTCGACGCCCGGCTCGAAATGGTCAAAGTGGCCCAGTCGACGAGCGAGTTCAACTTCGACGATAGCTGTCTGGCCCGGACGAAAGAACTTGTGAGCGACATCGGTGCACGGATCGACGTGACCGAAAAGCTCGTGAGTGCCGACACCACCTACGCTTGCGAAATCAACCTCGACGACGAAGCGAATACCGACATCACCGAACAGGTGACGAAGTACTTCGAAGCATCGGAAAAGGCCGACGAGAGCGTCGTGGTGAAGCTCGACTAAGCGGTGATCACTCATCTTCTCCCTCTCCCGCTGGGAGAGGGCTGAGGTGAGGGGACTCGCCCAATTTCCGTAGTGAAATTTGCTCCCGCGTCGCTTCCCGGCGCGGGAGCTGTTTTTTGTCCAGCTCGCGGATGACGAGTATCGCGGCCGGCTACATCCGCAGGCTTGGCTCTCTGAAGATTGCCCGCCGCACGCGGGCGTGCGAGAATGTTCGGCAGTCGGGAAGTGCTTCAGCCATTCCGGCCCAAGTCGTGGGGCTATCCTGAACCAGCTCGGTGAGTGAGGGAGACCTGCCGATGATCGATCCACTCGTCATTCCAATCGTGGCCATCGTGGGGCTGTTCTTCACGCTCGCAGTCGTCTCGATCGCCCATTACGTGTACCTGATCGCGCGAATGCGCGTGGAGAACGCTCTGAAGCAGGACATGCTCCTGCGCGGGTTTTCGGCCGAAGACATTGCGAAGGTCGTCTCGTGCGGCCGGGGTGTGTCGTCCTGCAGTGCGGCCGAGGCGACGCTAAAACCGGCAAAAAGGGCGGCATAGCCGTCAGGGAGGATCACGATGAGTATGGGTGAAGCAGTTGTCGCGTCGCTCGGCACGATCTGCCTCTTTGGCTGGCCGATCGTGTGGGTGTGCGCCTACTATAGCTACCAGTGCTACAAGTCCTGGCAAGAGAATTCGCTCAAAAGGGCGATGGTAGAGCGGGGCTATTCGGCCCAGGAGATAGTGCAAGTGGTGGCCGCCAAGAAGGGCTCGCTCCCCCAAAAAATCTCCGATTTTCCGCCCGCCAAGCCGGTCAAGCATCCTGCCTTCGGAGCGAACTAAGAAACAAGCGTGGAACACCGTTTTAGCGCAACCCTCGCGAGATTGACGATGCGAACTGGCCCAATACCACTGATCACGATGGTTCGTTCCAGCGAGGAGCCGCGCAGGTGATCATGTTCGCTCCCTGGCGATTCAAACTGCGCGAGGCTCAATACGCCCTGGATGAAGGGCGGCTCGAGGAAGCTGCGCAGCACCTGGCCGATGAAGAGCTCAAGCTGTTCTTGCCAGTGCAACAGCTCAAAACCGAGGTCGCCGGCCAGCTTGCGCGACGGGCGCTCGAGCGGGCGTCGGCCGGAGACCACACCGCGGCGTGGGGCGATCTCGAAGCCGCGCGCTCCCTCGCTGGTGAGACCGGCGAGTGGTTGCAGCTTCGCCAGGCCGTGGGCGAAGTGGCAATCGAGGATGTCGTGCACTACCTGAAGGCGGCCGACTTTTCCGGAGCCATGTCGCGGCTCACCACACTTGAGAAACGAAAAATCCCCGGCCTGCCGTTGGCTTCGCTGGTCGAAGTCACCCGGCGGCTCGAGTCGGCCCGCAAACTGAGTCAGCGGGCTAAGTTTGCCGAGGCGCTCGAGCAGCTTCGCGCCGCGGAAACGCTCCGCCCGGACCTCGCGGTCGTCCGCGAAGCACGCCAGCTGTACGAGCGGCGGGCTGAGCGGTCGCGTGTCCTGCTTGAACTGTTGCATGCGGCGATGGCCGCCAGCGACTGGACGAAGCTCTTGTCGCTGGCCAGCGAACTACTCGAAATGTCTCCCGAATGCCGCGTAGCTCGCGACGCCCGCAAACGGGCCTGGGCCGAAGTGGGCGAGCGCATCGGCGACTCTCGCCGGCTGGGCGAAACGCAGCACTGGAATGGCACACCCGCGACCGACTCACCGCGTGTGGTGCGTGGGCCAAGCGATCGCCCGCTGGCGCCGCGATTCATGCTCTGGGTCGATGCCGTCGGGGGCTTCCTGGTGTCGCTCGGCGACGAAGTCATTATCGGCCAGGCCAATCCCACGAACAAAGTCGACATTCCGATTCAGGCTGATATCTCCCGCCGTCACGTCAAGATCAGCCGCAAGAAGGAAGGCTATGTGATCGAGCCGCTCGGTCCGCAGGTGACGATCGACGGCAAACCGATCACGAGCCCCGCGCTGCTTTCCGACGGCGACGAGATCGGCCTCTCCGACTCAGTCCGGCTGCGATTTCGCAAGCCGCACGTCCTGAGCGCTTCTGCCAAGCTGGACATGGTCAGCCGGCACCGGACATTCCCGTCGAGCGACGGGGTGATCCTGATGGCCGAGTCTTGCGTCCTGGGGCCGAAGTGGCAAAATCACGTGGTCTGCCGCGACTGGAGCGGCGACGTGGTGCTCTATCGGCAGGACGATCGCGTGTTTTGCCGGGCGATGCAGTCAATCGAGATCGATGGCCAGTTGCACGACGGCCGCGGCCCGGTCCGGCCGGGTTCGCAGGTGCTGGGAACCGATTTTTCGATGACTCTGGAGGCGATTTAGGGCCGCTCGGGGTTTGCAGCGGCGGAGCTGAGCCGCCGAGCTTGTAACAATAACTTGCCTGACCGCCCGGCAGGCGTTAAGTATAGAAGCGGCAAATACTTGCGCCGCGGCGGAGCGATCCAGTGCGGAAAATCGCAAGAATTCTGCCTGGCGAGCGAAAACCCAGCAGGTGCAACGAGTGTCTGCACCGTGGGGGTAGAATAAACGCATGAATTCCCGAGCCGCAACCATCGATGGCGGCCCCGTTCTTAACGAGCAGGTCGCTCCCGCAGTCCCGCGAGGCGGAGCCATGAAGTTCCTCTATGCCAGCGGTTCACGTCCGCTCGACGGCTAGACCGTCAAGCGCGGGATCGGCCGTGGAGGCTTCGGCGAGGTCTATTTCGCGACAAGCGACGCCGGCAAAGAGCTGGCGCTCAAGCATGTCGAGCGGAATCTCGAGGTTGAGCTGCGCGGCGTCAGCCAGTGCCTCAATCTGAAGCATGTCAACTTGGTCGACCTGTACGATGTCCGCTATGACGACCAGGGTGACGCCTGGGTCGTGATGGAGTATGTCGGCGGGCCGAGCCTCAAGGACGCGATCGACCGCAATCCGAATGGCTTGCCCCTGGACGAGGTGAATCGCTGGTTCCGCGGTCTCGCCGCGGGCACGGCGTATCTGCACGATCACGGCATCGTCCATCGCGATCTGAAGCCTGGCAACGTGTTCGACGACGATGGCGTTGTGAAGATCGGCGACTATGGCCTGTCGAAATTCATCTCGACCAGTCGGCGGAGCGGCCAGACCGAGAGCGTCGGCACGTTCCACTATATGGCCCCGGAAATCGGCAAAGGGGTCTATGGCAAAGAGATCGACATCTACGCCCTGGGGATCATCCTGTTTGAGATGCTGACCGGCCGCGTTCCCTTCGAAGGGGAAAGCAGCCAGGAAATCATCATGAAGCATTTGACGGCCGATCCCGATCTGGCCGATATCCCCGCGCCGTACCGTGCGGTGATCGAGCGGGCGCTGCAGAAAGATCCCGAGAAGCGCTTCTCTTCGGTCGAGCAGATGCTGGCGGCCTTTTTGGGGCAGCGTGTGCCTGCGAGCCCGGTCATGTCTGCGATTCCGCCGAAACGCATTCGCGATGAAGAGCCGGTCGAATACCGCATCGCTCCGGACTCGCCTCCGCTATATATCGGCGACGAGGAAGAAGGGATCGAGTTTGGCCCGCTCACGGAGCTTGTCGACGAAAAGAGTCCGGCGGGCAAGAAGAGCCGTCGGCAGCGTCCCGCGGACGAACCGATCGCCAAGGCATTCGTCCAATCATGCCGCCGCGTCGGCCGCTGGTGGGCGCATGGTCCGCTCAATACTCCGCTCAAGATCGTCCTGTTGGTTGCGGTAGCCGTCCTGGCGATCATCAATATCGGCTGGCTGGTGCCGGCGGCGATTGTCCTGGGGAGTGTGTACGGCGTTTACCTCGGAATACGGCTTCTCACGGGGGGGCTGTCGTTGGGGACGGCGCCGCGCGTCGCCGATGCGACGCTCGCGTCCGGCTCTGCGGCTGTTGGGGCTGCTGCTCCTGCTGCCGCTAGCAATGGTATGCCACCGCAGCGAGCGGCGCAGAACTCCGCTTGGAATCCGCAACTGTGGGAACAGAAGAGCCGGCAGCTACTGCAAATGAAAACCGCTGGCGACCGGGTCGGCGAATTGACCGGTTCGATGCTGGCCGCGGCGCTCATTTCGGCGGTGCTGACGGTCGTGATGACGGCGATCGGCGGCGAACAACTCGACGATTCGGCTCATCCGCTGGCCGGTCCGGCATGGCTGTGGGTCTCAGCGACGCTCGGCTCGTGGCTGGTCCTGGCGGCGGGTAAGTTTTTCGAAAGCAGTCCCGGCGAGCAGGCCAAACGCCGCTTTGCCATGCTTGTGGCGGGGCTCGTGTTCGGGCTCTTGTCGTATTTGGCCAGCCAATTCCTGATGGTCCGCATGCTCGATGGCATCGGTGCTCGCGAGTTTGTGATTGCCGATTTCGGTCGGCACATGTTCGGGGCCGACGGCTCGCCCGGCTTGGCCGCGTTCCTGGCCTATTTTGGCGCCGTCTTCCTGACCATCGGCTGGTGGAAACAGACCGATCCGCTGCGCAGCTCCCGGTTGCAGATCGGTTCGATCCTGGTCGCCCTGGCGGTGGCCTGGGGGTGGTGGCTTTTATTTGCATTCCCACAGCCGTGGGGATTCATGGTGGTGACGGCGATTTCGATCTCATCGCAATTGTCGTCCCCCTGGCTCAGCCCGCAGGAACGCACGGCCGCGTTGTCGCGGGTGTAAGCGGGTGCGTTCGCAAACCTTGGCTCGTTGACGCCCCAGTTGACAAGGCTGAGCCAAAAAGCCTCGCTGGAAAGCCCAAGATTGGCCGACCGGCAGCGAATGGAGCTAATAGCAACGGATTTCTCGGCGAGCGAGGTGCGCAGATGTTGACGACCACTTTCCTGGCGATGGGCATCCTGATGGCATGTATGGCGGCAGCCGCTTGGCCCCTGTTGGCGACTGTCCGGCTGCGAGCGATCCTGGCCTGTACGGGGGGATCGTGCTGCATTGTAGCGGGAGCGATCGCAATGGGACTGCTCACATCGGGTCTCCTGGCGGTTCCTGGCTTCGAGCGAACCGCAGCCGCGACCGACGAGGCGAGCGAGGAAGTCACCGTCGAGGTCGACGAGCCGGCAACCGAGACGGCGACTACGCCTGGAACCGAAGAACCAGGGGCGGAAACGACCGCTGCCGACGAGCCTGTAGCCGAAAAACCTGCAGCAGATACGCCCGCCACCGAAATCAGCGCCGCCAATTTGTCGAGCGCAACTTCCCAAGCCACCGAGCCTATCTCGATTCCGGCTCCGGCCAGCGATCCGGTGATCGACGAATCGGCATTTAGGGTTTTGATTCCTGCCAATCGGCCCGCGTGGACTTCAACCAAGCCGGTCCTCAGCGGTACGACGCACACGATTCCCGTGGCCTCGGGCGCTTACGCCAAAGATATCGACGCGCGGCACGCCTTCGATCAGGCGCTGGTGGAAGAAACGCGCGATTACATCGCCGAACATCTCGGCAGTGACCTCGCGGCGCGCTTTATTACGTACAACGCCAAGCAGATCAAAGAGCGATTCGTGCGGCCGGAGAATATCCACGACGACGTGGCGACATATTCCGTCGGGCCGATGCACGAGTACTTCGCGCTCGTTGAGTTCGGTCCCGATTTTCGCCGCGAGATCGATCACCGCTGGCAAGCGGTCCGCGGGCAAAGTCGTCTCTTGCAGTTCGGCCTGCTCGCCGGTGCGGGGCTCTTGCTACTGAGCACGATGTTCGGCTATTTCCGGCTCGACAACGCAACGCGCGGCTACTACACGGGACGCTTGCAGTTCCTGGCGGCGGCGACGATACTGGCGGTCATTGGTGCGGGGGCGATTATGGCACGTTGGATCACGTGGATGTGACGGGCAGCGCCCGCCGCCATTTGAATCCGCTAACGCTATCGCTTCATGAGTGCTTCGCCGGACGTCGATTCTTTGCTCGTGCAGCGCATCCGCAGCGGCGAAAGCGCCGCTTGGGACGACCTGATCTCGCGCTACGAAGGACGGCTGCTGGCCTTCGTCGAAAGCCGCCTCGGCCGCCGGGGGCCCAGCGAAGACATCGTCCAGGAATCGTTCGTCGGCTTTCTCAATAGCCTGCCGAACTACGACGGCCGCCGCCCGCTCGAAAGCTATTTGTTCTCGATCTGCGCCTATAAGCTCACCGACCATCTGCGGCGCGAGGGGCGCCGTCCTGCCGTCCCGCTATCGACCGGCTCCGATACCAGCGGCGATTGGCAGGTGACCGGCTCGGCGCGGCAGGCCAGCAGCATCGCCCGCAGCGGCGAGCGCAAGGAGCTCGAAGAGCGAGCCGTGGCCGAAGCCCTCCTCGAACAGATCGACCGCTGGCGCGAGAAGGGGGATTGGACCAAGCTGATGTGCGCCGAACTGCTCTTCGTTCGCGGCTGGGCCAACAAGGACACCGCCGAGCACCTGGGTATCACCGAACAACAGGTCGCCAACTACAAGTTCGACTTCATCGCCCGCTTGCGGACGCTTATCAAACGGCAAGGGCTCGACGAAGAAGTCTTTCCGGAGCTCTACGAAGAACCCTCGCCGTAGCGCTATGTCGCGCCAGGTTGCGCATAGGTCGAAGCCATGCTTCGAAAGCGGCGCCGACAATTCTCGACCTTTTGACGATGCATGGCATCGTCCTACAACCCTAGGAGCTTGCCATGTCAGCTTCGCCATCGCGCCGTGAATTTGTTCAATCATTGGGCGCGCTGGCCGCGGGAGCGGTCACTGCCGGCTACACGGCGACCGCCCGGGGTTTTGCCGCTAACGAAGAAATCACCGTCGGCTGTATCGGGACCGGCGGCCGCTGCCGCCGGTTGATGGAGTCGCTCCGCACAATCCCCGGCGTCCGAATCGCCGCAGTGTGCGACATCTGGGACCATCACCGGGCCGAAGGGGCGAAGCTCGCCGAGGCCAAGGCGTTCGCGGCGAAGGACTACCGCGTGGTGCTCGATCGGGCCGACATCGACGCCGTCCTGATCGGCACGCCCGACCACTGGCATGTGCCTATCACCGTCGACGCCTGCGCCGCCGGCAAGGACGTGTACGTCGAAAAACCGCTGACGCACGACCTGTCGGAAGGGGAGCGGGTGATCAAGGCCCAGAATGAGCATCGCCGGATCGTACAGGTCGGCACTCAGCAGCGCTCGATGCCGCACCTGCAGAAGGCGAATGAGATCGTGAAGTCCGGCCAGCTCGGCACGATTCACAAGGTGCACCTCACCTGGAATCGGAACGCCAACCGCGCGGCTCGGCCGAATCTGAACATTGATCCCAAGACCGTCGACTGGAAGCAGTTTCTGGGCAATGCCAAGGAACAGCCGTTCGACGAGTATCGCTTCCGGCAGTGGCGGTGGTTCTGGGATTTTGGCGGCGGCATTTTCACTGACCTGATGGTTCACTGGATCGACGTGGTGCACTGGTATCTCGACCTCGATCATCCGGCGGTCGCGACGAGCATCGGCGACTACTTCCATGCCAAGGACCTCTGGGAAACCCCCGACACGGTGCAGACGCTCCTGCGCTATCCCGATCAAGAGCTGCAGGCGTACTTCGAGGGGACGTTTTCGAACGCCCGCAACGCGGCGATGTGTGAGTTCATGGGGACCGAAGCGACGCTCTACATCGATCGCGGCCGCTACGAGGTGATTCCCGAGCGGCGGAGTAAGCTCGCGGCGAGCGAGTTGATTCTCGGGACCGGTCCGCGGGGCGCCGACTTCTACGACCAGCCCGACGGCGAAATGCTCCACCTGGCCAATTGGATCGAGTGCGTCCGCAGCCGCAAGCGGCCAAATTCACCCGCCGAATCGGGAGTGAGCGCCGCCAGCGCCGCGCATCTGGCCAATCTGGCGCTGCGAAGCGGGCAGGTGGCCAAGTGGCCGAGTTAAGCGGATTTCGAGTCGGCCACGACAGCCCCATTCATGAGGTTTCGCCGCGGATTCAGCCGTTCGATCTGCACGGCTAACGCCGACGGTGAAAAGCCCCGTGAACGGGCTGCCGAGGTTGAACGTAATCACGTGCGACCCGGCATAAATGCCGGGCCTCGGCAAACCCAGGGGCGTGTACGCCCTTGCGCGACGTCCCAGCTCTGAGCGCGCGTAGGATTGCCACCGCTCACGCCGCACCGACCGCCAGATGCTCGGTTCGCGAGGACGCGGTCGCCAGATCGCCGGCAATCTGTTGCCGGAGCGGAAAGTATACTCCCCCGCGGAGCACTTCGCTGCGGATCCGCGGCCGGGCTAGGGGCACTTCCACGATGCGAGCGATGCGGGCCGGGCTTGCCGTCAGCACCACGATCCGGTCCGCGACCAAGAGCGTCTCGTCGATATCGTCGGTCGCCCATAGCATCGTCATCGGCAGCCGCGTCCAGAGCCGCTGAAATCCTTGCTGAAGCTCGATCCGGCCGAGCGGATCAAGCGCCGCCAGCGGATTGTCGAGCAATAAGACCGTCGGCTCCTCGACGAGCGCACGGGCCAGGGCAATTCGCTGCTGCTCAGCAGGTGAGACGTCGCGGACTCGCGTAGCCGCCCGCGGGTCGACCTCCGCCAGTTCCAGGGCCTGATCGACGCGCTCTTTGAGCTCGCGCAGTCTCGCCACGTGCAGCGGGTCGCGAATTGCCAGCGCTACATTCTCCCGCGCCGAGAGCCACGGCATGAGGCCCAGCGAGGGGTAGAGCACCGTGGGGCGGGCTGTTGCCGAGTCCGATTCGCCGCCGAAGTGCACGCTGCCGGCGGTCGGCGGCACAAGTCCGGCCATCATCGCGAGAATGGTGCTCTTACCCGCGCCGGGCGGTCCCACCAGGGCGACCACTTCGCCCGCCGCGATCTCCAGCGAAAACTCATCGACGACCACCGACGGTCCGCGCCGCGTGTGATACGTCTTGCTGAGCCGCAGGGCAACGACGGGCGAGATCGCAGCACAGCGAGGCATAACGTCGTGCGGAGCAAGAGGAGAAGGCGGAAGCGGAATTTGCTGAAGAAGCGAATCGAGTGCCAAGCGTTGCAATTCGGTCGAGCGAGGCGAATGTGTGCCGCCGTTTGCCGAAGAAAATGCGAATCGCGACGATCGTGGTCTAAACCTCGCCAAGGGCCTGAGTGCCCGCGATTCGGGCAGCGGCGATCGCTCGTCGGGCAGGATCGCCCCCGGTCCGAGCGGCTGGCAACGATGAGAAGGTGTAGTGTGTAGGAAGGGGAATCTGCCTTCGCACGTTGCCGCGAAGTTGCCCATTAGCGCGGCCCGATAAGCCAGACACGCGCGGGTGCGATTTCTCTGATGCCGATCAGGCAGATCGGGCAAATGGGGAAGGCGCGCGGGCGTCGGTTTGCTGACAGCAGTACCAGGACGGACCATCCATGCCTACAACCCGTGCACTATCGCGCGCTGCGGCGCTACTGTTCCTAGGCGCCGCGACTGCCCGAGCGCAGATTGCCGAATCGGCGGCTGGGTTCACGGCTGATCCACAGCCGGGACGCGTCCTGCTCGTTGAGCCGGGAACACAGGACCCGCTGTACGTCGGTGCACTCACGGAATCGGCCGCGAGCCTCGAAGCGTCCGCAGCAGCCACGACGGCCGGCAGCGGCGCGAGTCCCTGCGGCACGGGCGGCTGTACTTGCGCTGCTTGCCAGGCAGCCGCTCAGCAGGGCGACCTGAAGAAGGCGATCGCGGGGGCCTACGCCCCGCTCTTCTACAACAACAACTTCGCCTACCTCGACAGCCCGAACTACTGCGACCACTACTGCGGCGACCACTTCAAGCAGGTGCCAATCGGCGATTGCTGGCTGCTGGACTTCGGCGGCCAATATCGAGCCCGGTTCCATGCCGAGCAGAACATGCGCGGCTTGGGTCTCACCGGCAACGACGACGACTTCCTCCTGCACCGCACGCGGATCTTCGCGAATGCCAAATACAGCGATTGGCTCCGCGTCTATGCAGAATACATCGACGCCGCCGAGGAGTTTAACAACTTCCCGCCGCGGCCGATCGAAGTGAACCGCTCCGACCTCTTGAACCTGTTTGCCGATGCGCGGATGTGGGACGGCTGCTGCGGCGATCTCTGGTTTCGGATCGGCCGGCAGGAACTCCTCTACGGCAGCGAGCGGCTCATCTCGCCGCTCGACTGGGCGAACACGCGGCGGACTTTCGAGGGCTTCAAGTTCCTCTGGCAAGGCGAAGACTGGAACATCGACGTCTTTGCCACACGGCCCGTGATCGTCAATCCGGTTGAGTTCGATAGCGCCGACGAGGAGCAGGAGTTCTTCGGGACCTGGGCTACTTATAAAGGCGTGCCCAATAACACCTATGACCTCTTCGCCGTGCAGTACAACAATGACTCCGGTGCCAACAACTATCGCTTCTCGACGCTCGGCGGCCGTTGGCTTGGCAGTGAG
>JALORD010000378.1 GCA_025459145.1 Pirellulaceae bacterium
GAACGGGTCTGGAGACCCGTTCTACAGAGGAAATAGCCATGTGGAATCTCCCTCCGCCGTCAGGCTTTCAAGGGCTGCGGGACGACTTGCCGCTGGAGGTTTACGAGCGGCACATGCCGCATTGGCGGCAAGAGGGAGCGACCTACTTCGTGACATTTCGGCTGGCGGACTCGTTGCCGCAAGCACGCCTGCGGGAGCTAGCCGCTCTCAAGTCCGAGTGGGAACGACTGCATCCAGAGCCGCGGCCGCGACAAGCACTCGAGTCGCTGGCGCGTATGGTCTGCGAGCGAATCGAGGGGTGGCTGGATGAAGGCTACGGCTCATGCGTCCTCAGCGAGCCAGAGATGGCAGATCACATCGCGACCGCCATGCATCACTTCGACGGCGAGCGCTATGAACTGGCGTGTTATGTGGTGATGCCTAACCACGTCCATTCCGTCATGCGGCCTACTCAGCCAAGAGAGCATCCCCTGGAAACGCTGCTCAAGAGTTGGAAGTCGAATTCTGGTCGACGGATCAACGAGTCCCTTCGCCATTCGGGCTCTTTGTGGCAGGAAGAGAGCTATGATCGGATCGTTCGCGACGAGGAGCACCTGTGGCGAACCGTTCAATACGTCGGGCGGAATCCGCGTAATGCAGGATTGTCGCCGGAGAGATGTCGCCTGTGGGTCCGTCCACAGTGGGAAGCGCTCGGGTGGAAGTTTTGCGAATAAGTAGGACGGGTCTCCTGACCCGTCCGAAATAAATCGCCGACGCCAAACGAATTGAGTCCGATACATACGTACGGGTCTGGAGACCCGTACTACATCCGATGCACATGAATGGGTCGGGAGACCCGTTATACGGGGAGCGTACGATGAACGAACTCCATCTCGAAAACATCGCCCGCGTCACGCGGCGGCAGCTCTTTGGCACGGCCGCCAGCGGCGTCGGTGTCGCGGCGCTCGCTTCGTTGCTGGGGCCGCGCGGCCTGAGTGCCGCGGAATCGGACGCCGCCCGCCCGCAGATCGGCGGCCTGGCGGGACTTCCGCACTTTGCCCCGAAGGCCAAGCGGGTCGTCGTGCTCTGGCAAGGGGGCGGACCGTCGCATGTGGATCTGTTCGACGACAAGCCGCTATTGCGTGAAATGGCGGGGAAGGACATTCCCGATTCGGTCCGCGGCACCACGCGGCTCTCGACGATGTCGTCAGGCTACGGCAAGTGGCCCTGTGTCCCGGCGATCAAGCCGCACAAAAAGTACGGCGAGTGCGGCACTATCCTGAGCGAGATGCTCCCCAACGTCGGGGCGCTGGCCGACGATATCTGCGTCGTCCGCAGCCTGCACACCGAGGCGGTCAATCACGCTCCCGGCGTCACGCTCTTCATGACCGGGGCGCAGGTTCCCGGGCGACCCAGTATGGGGGCCTGGCTCAGCTACGGCCTGGGAAGCGAGACCGACAACCTGCCGACGTTCGTCGTGATGACGTCGAGCGACAAGGGGAAAACCTGCGGGCAATTGTTCTTCGACTACTACTGGGGGAGCGGCTTTCTGCCGAGCCGTTTCCAGGGAGTCCGGTTTCGCAATTCGGGCGATCTGGTTCCGTATCTCGCGAATCCGGCGGGAGTCTCGCCTGCGGCGCGACGGGCCTTGCTCGATGACCTCGCGGCGATGAATGCCGAGCATCTGGCCGACTATGGCGATCCCGAAATCGACACCCGGATCGCGCAGTACGAGATGGCCTACCGGATGCAGACGAGTGTGCCGGAACTGGTCGACTTCTCGGACGAATCGCAAGCCACGCTCGACCGTTACGGACCCGACGCGCTAAACAAGGGGACGTATGCCAATAACTGCCTGATCGCGCGCCGGCTGCTCGAACGGGGCGTCCGCTTTGTGCAGCTCATGCACTCCGGCTGGGATCAGCACGGCAATCTGTACACGCAACTCGAACAGCAGTGCCTCGATACCGAGGGCCCCTCGGCGGCCCTCGTCCGCGACCTCAAGGACCGCGGCCTGTTGGACGACACTCTCGTCGTCTGGGGAGGCGAATTCGGACGCACGCCATTCGGCCAGGGGGATCCCGCCAATCCCAAGGGTCGCGATCACTTTGGGAAAGCGTATAGCTGGTGGCTTGCGGGGGGCGGGATCAAGCCGGGCACGGTTTATGGCGCAACCGACGACTTCGCCTGGAATATCACCGAGAACCCGGTCCACGTCCACGACATGCAGGCCACGCTGTTGCACTTGTGCGGCATCGATCACACCCGCCTGACGTTCCGCTACCAGGGACGCGAATACCGCCTGACCGATGTCCATGGGCAGGTGGTCCAGGGAATCCTCGCGTAGTCGGTAACGCTAAGTGTGCAAGACTCCATGAACGCCAAACTCCCATCGCTCGCCGTCGCGGCTGTCTGCGGCGCGGCCTTCTTTGTCGCAGCCGCGAATCCGGCCCTGCTACCAGCGGCCGAGTTTCGCAGTGTCGCCTGTGAGGGGACGTATTCGCATCACTTGCAGGGCGTCTGTGCCGACCGCGAGGCGATCTACTGGTGCTTCACGACGACGCTCGTGAAGACCGATCTGTCGGGCAAAGTGCTCCATAAAGTGCCCGTCGCCAACCACCACGGCGACCTGTGCCTGCACGAGGGGAAACTCTACGTTGCGGTAAATCTCGGCAAGTTCAACGACCCCGCGGGGAATGCCGACTCATGGGTCTATGTCTACCAGCCGGACGATCTCGCCTTCGTAGCCAAGCACGCCGTCCCCGAGGTTTTCCACGGAGCGGGCGGGATCGGCGTGCGCGGCGGACGACTGTTCGTCGTGGGGGGACTCCCGGCCAGCATCGAGGAAAACTACGTCTACGAGTACGACGGAGATTTCAAGTTCATCGCCAAACACACGATCGCCAGCGGGCACACGCATCTGGGTATTCAGACCGCCACGTTTGCCGGCGGCCGCTGGTGGCTGGGCTGCTATGGCGACCCTCAAATCCTGCTCGTGACCGACGCTGATTTCAAACTGCTAGGTCGGCACGAGTACGATTGTTCGCTGGGGATCGTCGGACTGACGGATGGCCGGTTCCTGTCGGCCAGTGGTCGCAGCGCCCCCGGCGCGTGCACAGGAAGCGTCCGTCTGGCGGTCGCCGACGAGGAGCGCGGCCTGCGAGTTCTGGAACAAGGGAAAGAGGAAAAGCAGCGATGAACGATCTCGATGCGCCCGTGTGCAAGGTACAGGTCACCCTGGGACGCCGCGCCTTCTTGCAGAACGGCACGCTCGTGCTGGCAGCGGCTTCGACCGCCGGTACCTCGCTCCTGGCCCGCGAAACGCCGAAGCCCTTACGAGTGGGCCTCATCACCGATCTGCACTACGCCGACAAGCCGCCAGCCGGAACGCGCCACTATCGCGAGACGCTCCGCAAGCTGGCCGAAGCCGCGGCGCAGTTCGAGAAGGACCAGCCGGCGCTGATCGTCGAATTGGGGGATCTGATCGACGCGGCCGACGCGGTAGAAACCGAGAAAAAGTACCTGAGCACGATCAACCGCGAGTTCTCTGCGATCGCGAAGGAGCGGCACTACGTCCTCGGCAACCACTGCGTCGATACGCTCACCAAGGCCGAGTTTCTGGGCGGCGTCGAACAGGCGGGGTCGTACTACTCGTTCGACGTCGGGGAATATCATTTCGTCGTCCTCGACGCCTGTTTCCGCAGCGACGGAGAGCCCTACGGCCGGAAGAACTCCAAATGGACCGACGCCAACATTCCGCCCGCCGAAGCCGAGTGGCTCGCGGCCGACCTGGCGGCCACGATGAAGAAGACGGTGGTCTTTGCCCATCAGCGGCTGGATGTCAGCACCGATCACGGTGTGCGAAACGCGCCCGCGATTCGTAAGATCCTGGAAGCGTCCGGCCGCGTGTTAGCCGTGTTTCAGGGACACAGTCACCAAAACGACCTCAAGGAGATCGGCGGCATTCACTACTGCACGCTCGTGGCGATGGTCGAAGGCTCGGGCGCCGAGAGTAACGGTTACTCGCTACTCGACCTCGCAGCCGATGGGACTCTCAAGTTGACCGGCTTCCGCCGCCAGCAAGACTACAACTGGACGAGCTAAGCGCAGCGTAAACACGCGTCACGCGGACACGCCGCCAGCCGTACTGGCTAGCTTGGCAATCGCCAGACTAGCCACAGAAACAATCTGAGTAGTCCATTCCATCAAGGAGCCGCCGCCCCGCGACGCGCCTGTTCAATGGCAAACTGGACCAGTTCGGGACAGCGAAAGAAGCCTTCCCAGTAATTGTGTCCCTGGCCTTTGGCGATGACGAGCGTCACTGCCTCTTTCGCACCGGCTGCCTCATAGCGGGCCGCCAACTCGCTCGAGTTTTCGCGGAGCGGAACTACCTTGTCGTCATCCCCGTGAATGATGAATACCGGCACTTTGCGTTTCGCAATCTCGGCCACTCGCGCGATGGGGTTGGATTCGCTCAGTTTGGCCTCCAACTCGCTTGCGGTCAGGTGGTACGCCGGCGCCGCTTTCTCCAGTCCCGGATAGGTTCGCAGGTCGAACACCGGGTAAATGCCGGCAATCCCCGCCACCTTCTCGGGATGATCGCAGGCCCAACTCGTGACCCATAGGCCGCCGCGGCTGCGTCCGAGGAGGCACGGCTTGTTTGCAAAGCCCCGCTTTTCTGTGAGTTCGTCGTAGAGAGCCGAGAACAGTTCGCGCCCGTGCGGGCTTCCGTACGCTTCGCCAGCGTCGATTCCCGCGACCGCCACGCCCGCCGCCAGAAATTGCTCGTGCATCCACTTCTCGTGTTCGTCGGGATAGGCCGGCAACGTGGGCGCATAGAGTATCCACGGCTGCGGCTGTCGACGATCCTTTTCCGCAGGCCACAAGATGAACGCGGGGCGTCCGGCCACGAGAAACGCCTCCCCCGGCAGAATCAGCTTCTTGCTCGGTGTCGCAGGCTCCGCGGCGCTGGACTGCCCCGCGAGCAGCGACAGAATAAGCAATACGAGGGGCACGCCAGAATTCCATGTTCGCATCGTCGTCTTCCGGAAAGACCGCCCGTTCCAACCCACGGCGGCAAGGTGCAGGGACCTAATGCTTCGGCTCCATTGTGTTCCTCGGCTCGAAGCAAAAACAGACCTCGACGGGGACGATTCGGCAAAGCACTGACCGCTAAGCCGACGATCAATCCAATGAGAGATGCGCGCACAAAGCGGTGAAAAATCGTCGTTTTCCTGCGATCCTCCGGCTTGGAGGACGTGTCTCAACCTATCGACGGTTGGCGTAGGACCGATTATCGTGAGGCGTGTGATTGGCTGTCCTGGAAAAGGACTGGCACCGGGGCGACTAGCTCAGTTGGTTAGAGCATCTCGCTTACACCGAGAGGGTCGGGGGTTCGAGTCCCTCGTCGCCCACGCTCACAATGTGCGGCATTTCGTCGGAAGTGGCAGGATGTTGCAGACTCGCTTGTCGGGTAACGACTTGCATGGATTCCTGCGGAGTACTCTGCGAATCACCTCCATTCGAGGCCGCTCTACGCTGCTTCGGAATTTGCTTCGCCATTGCTTCGCTTTTTGCTTCGCCTCCCACGTTGATTGCGACTGGCAACGTCCCCGACAACTCGATCGTTGCCGTCTTGAAGTGCTCGGCAGTTACTTGCGCATAGTGCTCGATCGCGACTGGCGCCGAGTTTCCCAGCCACTCGCAGACTGCCTTGATCGGGAACTTGTCGAGTAATTCCGTCTGCCGGCTGGCACGGAGGTTGTGAAATAGCTTCGGCCAGGGCTTCACGCCGGCTCGGCTTAGAATCCGCAGGAATTGAGTTCGCAGATTGGCGTTGCATTCGCGGTACCTTGTGATCACGTACTCCGCACCCGGTTCAGCTGAATCCCAGGCTTCCTCCAGGAACGACCGCAGTTCGGGAAAGATCGGACAGATCCGAATGCCGCCGGATTCGTGATGTTCGGTCTTACTGGCCCGGATTGTCATTCGCCCGGCCGGCAGGTCTACATCCGCCCATTTCAGGGCCAGCAACTCGCTTGGGACACGCAGACCCGCATAGCGGGCCAGGGCGATGATCAATCTCCACTGGTGATCTGGGGCGGCATCGATGGCCGCCTGAATATCTTCTCGAGTCACAAAATGCTGCCGAGCACGATTGCCTCGCACTTGCGCTGAAAGCTCAGAGAATGGGTTGGCCTCGATCAGCTTCAGCTTGACTGCGTGCCGAAAGAACTGCTTTGCGATACCGCAGCGGCGGCGTACCGTGTTCTCACTTAGCTCGTTGCGATCGTTGTCACGATCATTTGCCTCCGTGGCAAGCCAAACCCGCCAGGCATCTGCATCCCCGGCTGTTATCGACCTCAGCGCCTTGTCGGCCCCAAAAAACTGAATCAGACACCGGCGAGTGTGGCCCAATACCGTCAGTGTGGCGTCCTTCAGATCCTTGCGGCCAGCGATGTACGATTCGAGAAACTCTTCGAGTTTCATCCTATCGGCACGCGGCTCGGCCAGCCCAAAGTCGGTGAGCTTGTCCCGCAGCTTTCCATCGCGTTCGGCCAACCATCCTGCCGTATCGCGGTCGATCGGAGTACCCGCCATTTTGGCCGTCAGGAGCAGTTCGACCCTCCTGCAGACCTCCGCTGCAGC
>JALORD010000379.1 GCA_025459145.1 Pirellulaceae bacterium
CATGAAATTCCGTGACCTGAAGGTTCCCGTTCATGGAGACCCAGTCGCCGCGACCCCACGTGCCTGTACCAGGGACATACGTACCGTTGCCGGAGGTTCCGTCCAGGCTGAACTGATTTTGGTCGATCACGGTCACGACGGCGGTGCGATTGGACGCAGTGTTTCCACCCACGCCCGATACTCGTACCTGATCTCCATTGGAGAGTCCGTGATTGGCGGCGGTAATCACGATCGGGCTAGAGTTTGTCGCACCAGTTATATTGCCGCTGCCGGGGAGCTGCCGACGATAGATCCCGCCGTCGTCTCCTTCGATGATGTCGCCGTTGGCATCAAAGACCATCGAACGCGAGTCGGCGTGCGGCGCGGAGTTGCTAATCGTGCCGATATGCGTCAGGGGAGACCACTGCGGCGATGGAATCGCCAGCGGGCCGCCTGGTGGTATGCTGGCGTCCCCGCGAAAGAGTCGTCCCGTGAATCCTGTCGCTCCCACGGAATTCGGATTGGCCCCCTGGAACTCTTGACGATCTCCACCCACATAGACGAGATTTGGATCGGAAGGGTCGGCGACAATCGAGAAGTGCTTTTCCCCTTGGGAACCGGCTTTCATTCGCGGCTCAATTCCGACGAGAAGCTGCCATGTTCCCCCTCCTGAATATGGTGGCACGAACAATCCGGCGCTGTTGAGCAGGAGCAAGCCGTTGCCGAATGTCACCGCATCAACTTCCCCTGCTTCGTCGATAGTGCCGTTGCCATTGTTATCGATTCCGTCTTGCTCGTTGAGAATATCAAATACGCCATCACCGTTGGTATCGACATTGACCTCGTCGGTGAGGCCGTCACCATCGTTATCGACTCCGTCCAGCAATATTGGGTTGACAATGGTCGTCGCCCAATCGTTGTTAATGCCAGCGATCCCGTTGACGCGCACACGATGTACGGTGTTTGGATCGAGACCTGTCCCGGGCTGAAAAACGATGACGGCGGGCAGTCCAGGCCTGGCGATTACGTTGGCAATTGGTATTGGCGCTTCAATCGTCTGTGGCAAATCCATAGCCACAAAGTTCGTTTCATCAGCCTCGTCTGCCGTTCCGTCCGCGTCGTTGTCCGAACCATCGACGCCGTCGTCGGAGCGGAATACGCCCGCCAACTGGCCATTGTTCACTACCCCGACGTAAATCGCATTGGTGCCCAAAGCGGCATTGCTATGGACCGCTAGTTCCACGTTCGTCGTCGCAGGCACGCCGGCGAGCACCCCGCTAACGCTGCCGGTGACGTCCGTCCATACCTCACCAAAGTTGTCGCTCCGGAGAATCGCGCTGCGAGTCGCCGCATACAGTCGGTTGATGTTGCTGGGATCGGTGACGAGATCAAACGCCCCACTGACGATTGAAATGTACGCCCCATAATCGATGAATGATCGGATCCACGTTTGCCCATTGTCGGTACTCCGGAAGATGCCGCCAGGCCTGCCATTGATCCCCGATGTTGCCACGACAAAGGTCTCTCCCTGCACTGCCAATCCGGAAATATCGACCCCCGTTAGCGCTGGAAGTTGCGCCTCGTCCGCTTCGTCGGTCTGGGAGTCTCCGTCCGAATTGATCTGGTCCGCGACCGCGCTGCCAACAGCCTGCCAATGCTCGCCACCGTCAGTGCTCCGCAGCAA
This sequence comes from Pirellulaceae bacterium, assembly GCA_025459145.1. Taxonomy (GTDB): domain Bacteria; phylum Planctomycetota; class Planctomycetia; order Pirellulales; family Pirellulaceae; genus CAYLLN01. The sequence goes on from JALORD010000379.1 coordinate 1,664, forward strand.
GCCGTTTAGCGGACCGCCTTCAAAGTAATAGCTGCTGTACCGGCCGTACGCCGCCACCAGCGTGTTGAAGGTGGGATCAGAAAGATCAAACTCGAGAGCGGAAATGGAAAGTGATCCAAACTCGTCGATGAGCGGCCGCCAAAGAGGGTACGCTGCGGTTGCATTGGTCGTTTTCCAAATCCCTCCATTGACCGCCCCAAGATAAGCCACGTCGGGGTTCGTCGGATGCGCTAAGACGGTATGCACCGCACCACTTACTGTGCTGTCGCCCGGGATATTCTCGACTTGCCCTCCCATCGCGCCGTTAGGACCTGCCGAGATCCAATCGGGTATCCCACTCAACGTAACCGTTGCTAGGAGACTCCGCGCCTCGAGTACTTCGCAATACGGGCGGAAGAAGTCGCCGCGGCGGCGGCGGTCCGAAAAGGGACGGCGGAGCGAAGAGCGGCGACGGGTGGACATCAGGGGGCTCCGAGGAGGGGCTTCCAGTTGTTGCCAGGCGGGCCGCGAGCGTGGAATGGCGCATGGCCAAGCGCAGGAGCGGCTATGGAGATACCTGCGCTCGGCGGTCGACCATCCACAGGTTTCGCCAAGTTTTTCTGAAAAAAGTTCTCCGGGCCGCGAATCAGCCACGAGCGCGCGGTTCCGACCCAAGAATTTCCCGGAAAATGTTGCCGACCGCGCGTCAGGAGTAGCTGATGTGCGGATTTGATGCGCGGCGAAGCGAGTCGACGATCACTTCGTTCGCGTCATCAGTGACCCCGACCGCACGAGCGCAAAGGCTGCGCGAGGCATCACGTCCGCTGGCGTCCGTTACCAATCCAAACCCATCTCGCGCAGCGACTTGCGCACCACCGCCAGATCCCACCAGCGTATTCCATAGGGACCGCACGCTAGAAACAACTTCTCACCGTGCTGGGGATGAAAGTTGACGTTCAGAATGTTGACCGGGTCGCGGCCGCTGTCGAGTGTCGCCAGGATTCGGCCCGTAGCCACCTCGCGGAGCTGCACTTCGCGCGGTCCCATTGCCAGTGCCAGGATCCGGCCATCCGGCGAGAATGCGGCTCCTCCCTCAATCAGCGTGGGCCGTACAATCTCCTGCTTCATCGCCCATGCGCCTACCTGGAAGAGCGCGTAGCGATCGTTCGCACAGGCGACCAGATGCTCGCCATCCGGGCTGAACATCACTTGGGCCGCACTTCCCTGCACGTGGAGCGGTTGCACCGCGCCGTCGCGATCCAGGTCCCAGACAGAGAATCCCGGAAACTGGTAGTTGCCGCCCGCAATCCAGCGGCCGTGGGGACTGACGGCGATAAAGGCAGTCAGCGGATCGCACGGAAGACGGCGAACGCGGCCGCTCGGGACATGCTGAACGTAAAGATGCGGCTCCCCCCGGAAAGAAGCCACTCGCAAGCTCCCATCCGCAGTGCAATCCAGGCCGTAGGCGTTGGTGGTCGGCGCCGCGATCGGACCGTCGGCCATCGCCAGCGGTACCGGTGCACCCAGGACGACTCGCTGGCCGCCTTCCTCGACCCGTAGCGGCCACCTCTGTAATCCCCGTTCGCCTGCGGAGAGGAGGTCCCCCGTCGCAGGATCAACGCGGACGGTATAGATCGTCTCTTGCGAGCTGGCAGTCAGCAGCCGACGGCCGCCGACATTCCAGCACCGGATGCCATGCCGCCCGCAATCGAAAAGGATCGGCAGCGTTGGATGAGGAATGGCGCGCCACGAATCGACCGATTCCGCCTCCGGGTCCGCTAAGGTTTGATACTCGTTTTCGCCGCAGAACCGGCGCACCTCGAGCGTCGTATTGTGCACAATCGCGAGCTGGTCGCCGGTTTCGTTGAACCGGACGAAGTGCCCCGGCACATTGACTAGCTCCCGCCGCGTTCTCACATCCCACAATCGAGTCAGTCCTTCGCGCAGGCTGTGCGAAACCAGGAATTCGCCGCTCGGGTGATATTCGAGCGAGTGAATCATCCAGCGATGGCCGGTCAGGATCGCCCGGGGAGTCTCGGGCCGGTCGAGGCGCACGATTGCGACATCGAATCCGTCTCCCACCGCCAATCGGTCGCCCGCCGGATGCCATGCCACGGCATAGATATCTTCGCCGAAATCCAAGTCATAGACGAGCATTCCGCTTTCGCAGTCGAAAACCTGCACCCGGCCGGCATCGGGAATCGTGCAGGCGACCAGCGAGCGGCCGGGCGCCAGATGCACGTCAAAGGGTGGGCCCGGCAGGGTCCACATCGCAAGCTCCTTGCCGGATGCCAGGTCGAACGTTTTCATTGTTCCGTCGCGCAAGCCGCAAACCAGCCGAGTTCCGTGGCGGTCGAAATCAAAGGCTCGCTCGGCAACCCCCGGAACGTGCAGCACCTGGCGGGCTGCACGCCATTGCCAGACGGTAAGTTCGCTGCGCTCGTTGTCATTAGCGCGCAGGGCCAGGAAACGTCCATCCCGGCTGATCCGCGCCACACGCGGGATGCTTTCTCCGAGAGCAACACGCTGCACCAACGTTGCTTCTGCCTCTCCCGCCTTCGGCGCAGTGCGAACTTCAGCCGACTCGTCGGTATAGGAAACGAAGTGCCGCAAGGACGGATCGAAGGCCACGCTGTCGGGAGAGTGATTGGCAAAATTGGAGGGCCACGTCGCCGTGGGATCCAGGTCGTGCAGGGCCAAGCAGCGAATCACCTCATTGCGCAAGTCGGCCTCCGGATGGAATCGAGCGGCCTCGGTGAGCCTTCGTAGGCTCTCCTCACGTTGGCCTGCCTCGCCGCTGGTGCTGCGAAACCGGGATTCGGCCACCAGAGATTGCACAATCGCATCACGAAACCGATTACGCTGCTGCGTCAGTTGAACCTGAGAAATGGCGAGGACGGCAATGACCAGAAGCAGGAGGGAAGTCGCCACCGCGGCCAGCGCCGCAACCATTCGGTTCTTGCGGCACCACCGCGCCAACTGTGCAAGTGGCGAGGCCCGGCGAGCGTGGATTGGCTCGTCCCGCAGGTACCGCTGCAAGTCGGAAGCCAGGGCTGCGGCGGTGGGGTAGCGATGGGCCGGCTCCCGTTCGATGGCTTTGTGAACGATCGTTTCCAGGTCGCGCGGAATCGCGGGATCGAGCAACCTCAGCCGCGGCGGCGACGCGTGCAGCACCTGCTGAATCAATCGGGCCCGATCGACCCCGTCGTAGGCGGGACGCAGGACGAGCATCTCGTACAGTGTCATCCCCAGCGCATAGATATCGCTCCGCGAGTCTCCGTTCCCTTGGAATCGCTCGGGCGCCATGTACCGCAACGTCCCCAGCACGTCGCCCGACTGGGTCAGAGCCTGTTGGTCGTCCGCTTTGGCCAGTCCAAAATCGGTGATCCAGATTGTGCCCTGCATATCCAGCAGCAGGTTGGCCGGCTTGATGTCGCGATGCACGATTCCCTGTCCGTGGGCATACGCTAGGGCCTCGGCCACCTGTTGGCCGATCCGGGCCACACTGTGGCAGTACGCTCCGCGCGCACTCCGTTCACCGCTGCCACTCTCCTGAGTACCTGGGCGGCCCGAAGGTGTTGGTGTCTTTTTCCCGCTTCGATCGCGGTCGACCGCCGGCATCGGAGATTCGGCAAGGCCATTGCCATCGGATGGCGTGCCAACACCAACAGTCCCACTGCTACTTCACACGCTTGTGTTCATGGCGTGGATCGTGGGTATCGGATGCCTCCTTGGGGCAGTGGGTGGCTGCGTCCGCGAGCAACTTCCAGGCACCGGACTGACGAAGTCGCCTAAGTTCCACGAGAACATGATCGAGTCCCTGCCCGTGAATGAACTGCATCACGTAGTACAAGAGGCCGTCCTGATCGCCGACGCCAAACAC
>JALORD010000049.1 GCA_025459145.1 Pirellulaceae bacterium
CGACCAGGTCGAGGTCGTCCTGGGCCATGTGCTGATAAGCGGTGTACAGGCCGGATTCGAAATGCTGGCAGGAAGCAAAGGCAAACTTCAACTGTTCGGGCATCACATCGGCCGGCGGAGTCGTGCGGGTACGTCCCACGGGGCTCGTAACGCCAGCGGCATGAAACCGATACCAGTAGGTCCGCGCCGGAGCGAGGCCGTCGACCTCGACATGCACCGAGTGGGCCCAATCGGGAACCGCAGTGACCGTCCCTTTGCGAACGACATTCGAGAACTGTTCGTCCTCGGCTACCTCCCAGGCGACTTCGACCGCTTCGCTGGGCATTCCGCCCCCCTCAATCGGCTTGGGTGCCAGACGCGTCCACAGCACTACGCCGGTCGGCAGCGGATCGCCCGAGGCGACGCCCAGCGAGAACGGATTGTCGGCAAGCGCGATATTGCGCCGGGTGATTCCTTCCGCCCGCGAGGACCACACGGCCGCGGCTGCGAGCGATGTCGTCGCGGCAAGAAACGAACGCCGCTCAAGGCGATAGACGGGAGGCTGCGGCGATAGGACCGGTCGCTTCATGGAGGACTCTCGCAGTGGAGGAGGGAGGGTGAACAGGCGGGAACGGGCTAGGCTGTCATGATATCGCGGCCGGCGCAAGGTTGCACAAGGCGGACGTCATACAAACTCGGACGGGTCGGGTCACTTGCAATTACGGATCGGACGGGGACAATGATCGCGCCTGTCGAACGTGCTTGTGCCGCATGGTTGCGGTGCGCCGACAAGATTTGGTTCGGACCCGGTTAGATTCTCGTGAAGAAACCGCCTGCCGCAGATCCCCAAGCCAAAAAGCGGAGGCTGGCGCGGCGCATCCGAACTGCCGAGTGGATCTTGATGGCGGTGGCGACCGTCGTCCTCCTCTTGGGTCACGGCATTGCCCGCTTTGAGTCGGCCGTCGGCGATGAGGTCAAACTGTTTGTAGCGGCCTCGCTCACGCTGCTGGTCGTCGGATTTGCCGTGCGCTTCTGGCTCGACCGGGACCAGCGCGACTTCGTCCTCCAGCGTTGGTTTCAGATTCTGGTGCAGGCGATCTGGCTGGCTGGCGTTCCTCTCGTTTTGCTCTCCACCGGGTCGCTCGAGGCAGTCCTCAACTGGTCGGAGACGATGTTTGCCGCGCGGGTGGTCGCCAGCCTGGCCTGGCTGATCCGCAAGGTGGCCCGCGCCCGGTACAACCCGGCATTTGTCTTCGTCCTGTCGTTCAGCCTGATGATTGGTATTGGGACGCTCCTCCTCATGCTTCCGATTTGCCGCCAGCAACCGGCGGACGCACCGGGCGAAGTCGGCGCCCCGCCGCTCGTGGCCTTGTTTACCGCCGCGAGTGCCGGCTGTGTGACGGGGCTCGCCGTGGTCGATACGGGGACTTACTGGACCCCCACGGGACAAGCGGTCATCCTGCTATTGATTCAGATGGGCGGCCTCGGCGTGATGACGTTCGGCGGCTTCTTCGCACTGGGCCTGCGTCGAGGATTCCTGATGCGGGAATCGGTTTTCATGGGCAAGCTGCTCGAGGCCGACGATGTGGTCGCGGTGCGGAACCTGGTCCGGTCGATTCTGCTGTTCACACTCGTGAGTGAATTGATTGGCACCGCAATTCTGTTCACGATTGCGCCCGCGGGACCGCTTTCTGAGCGGTTGTGGTTCGGCGCGTTTCACTCCGTGAGCGCCTTCTGCAATGCAGGCTTTGGCCTGCTCCCCAAGAATTTGGAAGGATTGGGGAGCCGTTGGCAAGTCTGGGGGGGCGTCGCCGGGTTGATCATCATCGGAGGATTGGGCTTTGACGTTCTGCGCAACACGTCGCTCGCGTTTCGCGGCTGGCTCCGCGACCTGTTCCCCCGCGCCGCACCTGTCCTCCGCGACCCTCCGCCGAGGCTGAGCATTACTTCGCGGCTCGTCCTCTCGACCACGGCGGCGCTACTTTTGACGGGAACGATCGCCTTCTTCCTCTTCGAACGCAGTTCGCAGTTGGGCGAAAAGAGTGTGCTCGAACGAATCGCCGATGCCTGGTTCCAGTCGGTCAGCTGTCGGACTGCAGGCTTCAACACGATCGACTTCAGCCGGCTGCAACCGACCACGCTGCTCGTAGCGATCGCGCTGATGTTTATTGGCGCGTCGCCCGGCTCGACGGGTGGGGGTGTGAAAACGGTTGTGTTCTCCTTGACTGTGCTGGCTACGGTGAGTGTTGTCCGAGGCCGCGAACGGCTGGAACTGGCCGGTCGGACGATTGCCGAAGGAACCGTCCAGCGCGCCGCCGCGGTGATCGCCCTGGCGCTGGCCGTATTGCTTACCGCAACGCTGCTCGTCGTGATGATCGAGAACCAGCCGGCCAGATTTCTCGAGCACCTCTTTGAGACGACGAGCGCCCTGGGAACCGTGGGGCTGTCGACCGGCATCACCGCCAGCCTTCGTCCCGGTTCGCAAGTGGTGCTCATCGCCACGATGTTTCTCGGCCGCGTCGGTCCACTGACCGTGCTTTTGGCGCTCGCCCAGCGACAAGCGCCCCCCAAATACGAGTATCCTACAGAGCGGGTGATGCTCGGTTGAGCATCTCGCAATCGCTGCGCCGACTGAGTTCCGCCCTGCAACTCTAGCCCCAAGCTTTGCTGTGCAACGTGTAGCTGTGATTGGCCTCGGCCGGTTTGGTATGAACCTCGCGCGGCAACTGGCCGCGAATCGAGTGGAAGTGATCGCCATCGATCGCAATGGCCGCCTGGTGGACGAGGTGAAGGACCACGTGGCGCTCGCGGTCTGCCTCGATTCCACGACCGAGGCCGCCCTCAAAAGTCAGGATGTCCCGTCGTGCGATGTGTGCGTCGTCGCGATCGGCGAGAACTTTGAGGCCTCACTCTTGACCGCGACGGCGCTCAAAAAGCTGGGGTGCAAGTATGTGATCGTCCGGGCGCAGTCGGCCAACCACGCCGAAATCTTCCGCCGGCTGGGAGCCGACGAAGTGATCCAGCCCGAAACGGAAGCGGGCCGCCAACTGGCCCGGCGGCTCGCCAATCCGATGCTCGAGGACGTGATCGAGTTGGGAGACGGGTTTACACTGATTGAAGTGCGGGCCCCCACCTCGTTTCACGGCAAGTCGCTCGAACAACTCGCCCTGCGAACCAAGTATCACGTGAATCTGGTGGCGATCAAACGCCCGCGGCAAGCGGCCGAGGGTGAGTCGGAGCGCCGCGTCACGACCTACGTCCCGCAGCCCGGCTATGTGATTCATCCCGACGACGTACTGCTCGTCCTGGGGACCGACGCTGCCATTCATAGCTTGCCGAGGTGACGCCATGGCCCACCGCCGACGCCGTCCGCGGGAGCGAACGCTCCGCGAGTCATCGAGTTACTCGTGCGACTGGTGCCATGAAAACGTCGAAATTCCGATCGACTGGTCGGCGGGGGGCGAGCAGGAGATGGTCGAGGATTGCCCGATCTGCTGCCGGCCCAATGTGATTCACGTCGAACTGGACGAGGACGGAGCGCTGCGGGTCTGGGCGGCCCGCGAGTAGCTTTCGGGCGAGCCAAACACCTTCGTCCCGCGCCACAAATCGCCTCCGGCTGTCAGGATTGCGTACGGCTCTCCGACGGGATCTAGTGCGGCTGCTTCCGCCGCCGTCTCACCGGGTAAGCGGGCTATCGTCTTGCCATGCGTTAAGCGGAGGGCGTCCTCTGCGGAGATTTCGATAAAGCGCAGGTCCGCCACGGCAAGCCGGGCGGGTAACAGCCGCTGCTCGATGGTCACCCGGTCGAGGGTGGCCGGATCGAGTGCGTCGGCGAGGCAAAAAGGCCCGACCCGCTCGCGACAGAGGGCCGACATCACACAGTCGCTGCCGGCTGCTTTGGCTAAATCGCGGCCCAAAGTGCGGACATACGTGCCAGAGCCGCAGCGGATCGAGAGTTCCAGCTCCGGATACTCGTACCGCTCGATTCGCAGTTCGTGAATCGTGATTGGGCGGGGGGCGATCTCCACGGATTGGCCTTGCCGGGCCAGCGCGTAGGCCCGCTTCCCCTCGATCTTCACCGCTGAATAGTCGGGCGGCCGCTGCCAGATCGTTCCCACAAACTGCGCTGTGAGGGCCTCCAGCTCCTCGCGGGTGGGCTCCGGAGGCGATAGGAGCATTGTCACCGATCCCGTAATGTCTTCCGTGTCGCTCGCGCGTCCCAGGAGGAACGTTCCGCGATACGTCTTGTCCATCCGCTGCACGTATTCAACCAGCCGCGTCGCTGCCCCCAGGCCAAGGACGAGGACCCCGGTCGCCAGCGGGTCGAGCGTTCCCGCGTGACCAACTTTCGAGGGGCGCACGAGCCGCTCGACGAGCGACACGACATCGCGCGACGTTTTCCCCGCGGGCTTGTAGAGATTAAGCAGGCCGAACATGGGCAACGGGGAAGCTGTAGAGGGCCCGGACTTCGGCGGAAGACTTCGCTGCCAGATTTGTAAAGCGACGGGTCAGCGTAGCCGGATCGCACTCGCCCAATGCAGCCAGGGCGGCGATTTTGTGCTTCAGCAGTTCCTGGCGCAGTTCCTGCGGCCCCCGTGCATGGCCTGGCGGAAACATGACGAGACCACTCTCGAAGCGACCAAGCCGACTGTGGTCGAGTACCAGCGACGTCGGAATCCCTTCAGGATACCGGGCATCGTACTCGGGCCCGCCATGCCGCAGCTCGATCCGCTCGATCAGCGCCCGCGTGAGGGGGTGGTGCAGGGCCGCGTCGTCGTAGTCCGCCGGGAGCAGCATCAGCCGACGCCATATCGATTCGAGCGGCTCGGCAGAACCTGCGGGAGTATCGATCGAAGCCGTTTGCTCGTGCGCCTTGCGGAGCAGAGTGGCCACGATATACAGCATCGAGTGATCGGCGCTCTGGCGGGTTTGCGGATCGCGCTTGTGCGGGTCGCCGATGATGCCGAAGGCTGGCTCGTAGAGGGCGATCTGCACTCCCTGCAGCTCGTCCGGGCGAGCCATGAGCTGGGGATTTGCAGCCAAGAGCTCAAGGAGCCCCGCAATGGCGCCGGCCGACTGGTGTTCGTACAGGCCGAGCTTGAAGTGCTCTCCCAGAACGGCAAAGTCGTCGCCACCCGCGGCCAATTCCAGGTCGAAGGGACTTGTGTGCGGTTCGGCCGGCGGATCGAACAGGCAGAACACCGCCTGTGGATTGCGAAAAATGTCGGCCGGGCCGACGAAGCCCCGCATCGCCCGCCGCATGCTGAGCACGGCGACCTCCGTGCTGATCGCCGCCGAGGCTCCCTTGCTGTCGGATAGCTGATGTCCGTGGCGAATCGCCCGAAACGGCACGTAGTGGGCCACGACCAGGCCGATGGCCGATTCGATCTGCTGGGCGGTCGCCCCCAGGACCGCGCCATACACGACGGCCGATGCGATGGCGCCGTGCAGCACGTGGTCGATCTTATGGTCCTTGAGCGAATAGACCTCCGCCAGGCGGCAGCGAATCTCCTCGACGAGCAGCAGTGCTCGCAGGAGCTGCCGGCCGTCCCATCCCGCTTGCTGAGCGGCCGCCACGGCCACGGGGAAGAAATCGGGATGGCCGAACTCCCCCCGCATCCAGCCGGTGCGAGGGTTGTAGCCAAAATTGGTACCGTTGGCATCGAGCTCGCGGGCGGCCGACGAATTGGCCAGGATTGCCTTTTCGGGGGCCACGGTGACCTCGCTGCCAAAGCAGCACACGCCTGCCGGATCGCGATACTCGAGCGCTTCATCGCGCAGCAAAAGCGGCGCACGGCACCCCGTCGCCAGCGCGCCGATTGCCGTGGCCACGCTATCCAGGTGCAGCGATTCAACTTGGGCAATGGCTGCGGGGCTCGCCTCGCCGAGCTTCCCGCGGAGAAAATCGAGCGCGTACTGCGCGAGTCCCCGGGCCTGATTCTCGCGTCGCGAGAGGAAAACGTACTCCGTCCCCATCCTGCCTGTCTCCCACGCTCGCGGGGTCTCCACTATAACGTCACTATGGAATCCGGATTTCCCCAGACCCGACTCCGCCGCCTCCGCTACCACGCCGGTGTGCGACGGCTGATCCAAGCGACCCGCTTGTCGCCGGCCAATCTCATCCTCCCCCTCTTCGCTCGTCCCGGAAAGGGGGTGCGGCGGCCGATTGCCTCGATGCCGGGCCACGCTCAACTGTCGGTCGACCTGATCGCCGAACAGGCCCGTACGGCGGCCAAACTAGGCCTGGGAGGCATCATCCTGTTCGGCATTCCCGCCGAGAAGGATCCGCTCGGGAGCGATTCGTACTCCGAGAGCGGTATCGTCCAGCAGGCAGTTCGGGCGGCCAAAGATGCCGCGCCCGATTTGCTCGTGCTCACCGATGTCTGCTTTTGTGAATACACCGACCACGGCCACTGTGGCGCACTCGACGACCACACGGGCCGCGTTGACGTGAACAACGACCGAACACTCGAGCTGCTGGCCCAGCAAGCGATCAGCCATGCTCAGGCGGGGGCCGACATCGTCGCTCCGAGCGGGATGATGGACGGCATGGTTCGCGCGATTCGGCAGGGACTCGACGGCGCGGGGTACGAACACCTGCCGATCATGAGTTACGCGGCCAAGTACGCGAGCGCCTTTTATGGCCCGTTCCGCGACGCGGCCGAGAGCACGCCTCAGTTCGGCGACCGCCGCACCTATCAGATGGATCCGGCCGCAGCCGCCGAACAGGCGCTCCGCGAAGTCGCGCTCGACCTTGCCGAAGGGGCCGACTTTTTGATGGTCAAACCCGCCCTCGCCTATCTCGATATCCTGCGCCTCATCGCCGATCGGCATCCCGGAGTGCCGCTGGCGGCGTATAACGTCTCGGGCGAATTCGCCATGGTCAAGGCAGCCGCGGAGCGCGGCTGGCTCGACGAGCGGGCCGTGGCGCTCGAGTCGCTTGTGGCCATCCGGCGGGCTGGTGCGGAGATTATTCTCACCTACTGGGCTCCCGAGGTAGCCCGGTGGCTGGCCGAGTAGCAAGGCGAACTCGTCGTGCGCCGTCGGCAGTCGTCCTCTTGGAACTACGAACAGAGTTGAGGCCTGTGTTTGGTTGTTCGGTTCGTTCCTCGCGATAGTGGCAAGTTCCGCACCATGACCCAATCGACCGCGAGTCGCTCCGCCTATGCCTGGGGACAACTCCATTCGGCCGTCCACTTGATCACGATCCGGCTCCGCGGGATTGTGCCCCCAGCCCGCCTCGAGGAGCTGCGGGTCTGGCGCGATGAGCAACTCGCCCTGGCCCCCACTGATCCGCAGTTTGCGACCGAGTACCGCAATCGGATTCAGCAGCGATTTTTCACCGAGTACGACTACCTGCTCGACGAAAACCGGGAGCAGATCCTACTGGCCGATTCGCGCCTGGCGGCAATGATTCGCCGACAATTGCTGGCGCATTGCCAGACGAACTATCGGCTGCTGGCCTACTGCGTGATGCCCAACCATGTCCATGCGGTCCTCGAGGTCCGGGGCGGATCGCGCGGGGCGCAGCCCGCCGCCGAGGGGCAGGAAGATCTCGACTTTGTGGCGATCCGGCTCGACGAAGAGCCCGACGAACAAAGTCCGCTCGTTGACTTCCTGCGCGACTTCAAGCGGGCGACCGCGACCGAAGCCTTCGCCCTGATGGACGACGGCCGTGAGCTCAAATGGCACGACGAGTCGTTCGACTTCTGGATCCGCAACGAATCGGAACTGGAAGCGGTCGTCGACTATCTGGCGCAGAACCCTGTCGAGGCAGGACTTGTCCAGTCTCCCGAGCAGTGGTTCTTCTGCTCCGCACACGAACGCTTCCTGCACGATGCGATGACGAACGGCTGGATGCCGAGCACAACCACGTAAGCATCACTCCTCACACGGGTTTGTTTTGCATGAACCGCACCCAGAGCCAGCAGATTTTTGCCCGCGCCAAGGAGCTTATTCCCGGTGGCGTGAACAGCCCGGCCCGCGCCTTTGGCGCTGTGGGGGGCGAACCGATTGTCTTTGATCGGGCCACAGGTCCGTACCTGTTCGATGTCGATGGCAACCGATACCTCGACTACATCGGCTCCTGGGGGCCGATGATCCTGGGACATCAACATCCGGCGGTCCTCGCCGCCGTGCGGGAAGCGATCGAGCGGGCGTTCAGCTTTGGTGCGCCAACTCCTGGCGAGAACCAACTGGCCGAACTGATCGTCGAGGCAGTCCCCTCGATCGAGATGGTCCGGCTGGTCAGCTCGGGAACCGAAGCAACGATGAGCGCGCTCAGGCTCGCGCGGGGCTTTACCGGCCGCGACCGGATCGTCAAATTTGCCGGCAATTACCACGGCCACGTCGACAGCCTGCTGGTCGCCGCGGGAAGTTCCGCGGCGACGCTCGGTGTGCCGAATTCGCCAGGCGTCACGGCCGGCACGGCCCAGGACACGATCGTCTGCCGTTATAACGACCCGACGGACCTCGAGCGGACGTTTGCAGCCGAGGGATCGCAAATCGCCGCCGTGATTTTCGAGCCGGTCGTGGGGAATATGGGCTGCGTGGTGCCGACGCCCGAATTCCTCGCGGCCCTGCGAAACCTCACGCGTCAGCACGGCGCGCTGCTGATCTGCGATGAAGTGATGACCGGATTCCGCGTGGCGTATGGCGGCGCCCAATCGCTGCTGGGGATCGAGCCAGATTTGACGACGCTTGGCAAGATCATCGGCGGCGGCATGCCGGTCGGAGCTTATGGCGGCCGGCGCGAGATCATGCAGCACATACTGCCGGCCGGCAAAGTGTTTCAGGCCGGCACGCTGAGCGGCAACCCGGTCGCCACGGCCGCCGGCATCGCCACGCTGCGGGAGCTGCGCGACCGGCCCCCTTACGCACGGCTCGAAGAGCTCAGTGCCCGCCTGGAATTGGGGCTGGTTCAGTCCGCGCGTGAGGCGGGCATTGCGTGCACGACGACCCGGGTCGGGAGCATGCTCACGCTCTTCTTTAGCGCGACGCGCCCGACCGATTGGACCACGGCGAGCCAGAGCGATACCAGCCGCTATGCCCGCTACTTCTGGGCAATGCTCGACCGGGGAATCTACCTCCCCTGCAGCCAGTACGAAGCACTGTTTGTCTCAGCCGCACATACGCCCGAGCTGATCGACGAGACGATTGCTGCAGCGAAAGAATCGTTTGCGAAACTATCGTAGGCCGAATGCGAAATCCCTCGCTCCGGCCAGCACGCCGAGAATTAGGCAGAGTAGGTGGACACGCTCTTTGTCGTGAGCCGACCCAGGACAGCCCGGATTAAGGCGGGCTGGCGGTCTCGCCTCCGGCACGCGTGCAGAGCGCCCGGTAGACCCCCAGATCGATCGTGTCGTTGATCCGCGTCACGCTGCCATCACCGACCAGGAAGTGCACGCCGCCGGGGTGAAAGCTCGAGAAGTCGTCGAAGTGTTGGTGCCGGTCGTTCGGGGCATGATCGGCAATTCCCACGACGCGGGCCATCGCTTCATTGGCTTCATGGATCACGCCGGCCCAGACGCTGCCTCCGCGACGACCCTGCCGTTCTCCAATCACCAGCGTGTTCGAGAGACCATCGAAGATGTCGGCAAAGTTGAGCTTGCTGTTGTGGTAAAACACGCCATCGCCGGCCGACGGCACATCTTCGATCTCCAGCGTGCCGAATACGCCGACGTAGTTCGTCCGGGCGATCGAAAACAGGGGCGTTCCTTCGTCGACGCTATGCGCCCCATCTTCGTCGTCGTGTTCGTCCTCATCGTGATCATGCCCGCCGCCGCCAGCAATCTGAAACACGCGCGGCGTGCCGTCGGAAGCACAAATCAGTGTCGGCAGAATCGTTTCGCGAGCCGCTTGATGCTGCGGATCCGCAATGGGAAGGCTCTTGTTGATGAGCGATTCGACGTTGGTCTGTTCCAGCTGTGGCAACAGCCCCACGGTCCATCCCCAGCCGGGCTCTCCTTCTGGATCGTCGGCGATCCAGCCCGGGGGCAAACGGCCGTGTAGATCGTGGTGGTTGTGGAGTGCGAGGCCGAGCTGCTTCAGGTTGTTCTTGCACTGCGTCGCCCTCGCCGCCTCGCGTGCCATTTGCACGGCTGGCAGCAACAGCGCCACCAGCACGCCGATGATCGCAATCACGACCAGCAACTCGACCAGCGTAAAACCGCGGTCAAGGCCACAGCGACGGGGAGATCTCGGCGGCGAAAAAGCGGCGGACATTTTGCGGCTCCTAACTACCTAACCATCCGTACGAGCCGCATTCTAGCCGAAAGTGATCCAGGCTGTCAATTGCAATGTTTATGCAATAACGATCTGTCTTCACCCCTCGGGCCTCGCCCGGAATCGCACCCCGCCGATTGGTGGGTGGGGCTGGCTTTTCGCCCCATTTTGGGGCGCCCGCTACCGCCGCTGCAGCTCCATCATCAGCCGCAGGATGTACCAGAACAGCAGGGCCACCGCCGCAAACAGGGCCAGCGCCGCAGCCACGTACTGATCGGTCCGGTAGCGATGCAGCACATTCGACGTCTCGTACAGGATGTACATCGAGGCGAAACCGATCATCGCTCCGCTGAACCAGACGCCGAGCTGAAAGTTGAAGAGGACCGCCGCCACAATGATGCCCAGCGCCGCCAGCCCCGCGCACCACAGGTACTTGCCCCACGACGAGAGATCGGTGCGCGTGACAAACACGAGCCCCGTCAGGCCGCCAAACACCACCAGCGACAGGACGCCCGCAGCAGGAATCGCCTCCGGGGCCATCTTGTTGGCAACGAACAGAATCGGCACGAAGATTAGCGCCTCGGCGACCACATAGAGCAAAAGGCCCATGTACTGCATCGCCTGCGAGGTATTGGAGTTGGCCCAGGACTGCGCCAGCCAACTCACCCCCATGAAGCCCCCCAGGACGATCAGCCAACTCCACTGCGACGCGAACAGGCTTTGCATCAGCCCTTCCAGCGTTGCCATCGGCACGAGCGTGAACACAGCTGCTTCGAGCGCGACGAACAAGGCGATCGCTCCCGCCAGGTGGACATAAGTCCGGCGGATGAACGTGGCCCGCTCATCCTCGGCGGCTAGCGCCGCGGGATTCCAGCCAGCAGTAACTTCATAGGGATTGGGGGACCCAAAGCTCATGGACGCCTCCTGGGGCGGTGATACGAATCGGACGGCAGTCTGCGACCAGTGCCGGCACCATTAACTTGGTGCGGTGGGAGGCACGGTTTCCTAGGGAACTGTACGCCCCCGGGAGTGGGGCGTCAAATGGCGCATGGGCTCGCGCCCTATGCCCATGCCCAAATGGCGGGAGGCTGCTACGATACGTCCCACCTCTCCGTGGCATCACACCGTTCCTCGTTCCACGCAACCTCCACAGCCGAACATGACCCACGCCTGGCACGACGTTACTCCCGGTCTCTGCCTCCCCCTCGAATTCACCGCGGTGATCGAGATTCCTCGTGGTTCGAGCGTCAAATACGAGCTCGACAAGACCACCGGCCTCCTCAGGCTCGACCGCATCCTGTATTCCGCCGTGCATTACCCGGCAAACTACGGCTTTATCCCCCAGACGCTGGCCGAGGACGACGATCCGCTCGATGTGCTCGTTCTTTGCCAGGAAGCGGTAGACCCGCTGACGCTCGTCAACGCCCGGACGATCGGCCTGATGACGATGATCGACAGCGGCAAGAGGGACCACAAGATCATCGCGGTGGCAATGGACGACCCGGAGTTCAACGGCTTTTCGCAGACGAGCGAATTGCCACAGCACCAATTGCAGATGCTGCGTCGATTCTTCCAGGACTACAAGATGCTCGAAGGCAAAGACGTCGAGGTCGACGACGTACAGCCCGCCCAGTTCGCTGTCCCAATCATCGAAGACGCTCTTCAGCGCTACAGCGAACAGCGGCGGCTGGGGTTTAGCCGGAAGCGGTAGGGCTCCCCGGAGAATAACTTCCCCCGGCGGGTCGAAGCACCAAGACCCAAGCACCAAAACCCAAACAAATCCGAAGGACCCAAGTGCGAATGTCCTAAACGGAGCGATGTGCCGCAGGTTCGGCGTGATCAACGCGAAGCGGCGTGAACCTGGGTCCACGCCGCTGGGGTAACTTCGCTATTCAGACCGCAGACGCTATTTGCTTTCCCCCTCGGGAGCACCGGCCGCCACCGGTTCGGAGGGCGGCGCCGCGCCGCGGATCTCCCCCTTGAAGTCAAGCCGCCGCGGTTTGTCCTCGTCGTCTTTGATGGCGTCGACCACGATCGTGTCCTTGCCCTGGAACTCTCCCTTGAGAATTTCCTCGGCGAGCGGATCCTCGATGTAGTTCTCGACCGCCCGACGAAGCGGACGAGCTCCAAAATCGGTGTTCGATCCCTTCTTGATCAGGAACTCCTTCGCGCTGTCGGTTAGCGTCAGCGTGTAGCCCCGTTCGGACAGCCGTTCCCGCACCTTCTTGAGCTCCAGATCGATCACCTGTTTGAGATCCTCGGTTCGCAGGTGGCGGAACACGATCACGTCGTCGAGCCGGTTGATGAACTCCGGCCGGAAGACGCGTTCGATCTGCTCCATCACGCGTTCCTTCATGCCGTCGTACGAATCATCGTCGTTGCGGGCTGTTTCGAAGCCCAGCCGCGATTCGTTCTTGATCGCGTGCGCGCCCGCGTTGGTGGTCATGATCAGGATCACATTGCGGAAGTCGACGCGGCGGCCGAAGCTGTCGGTCAGGCGGCCTTCTTCCATTACCTGCAGCAGCGTGTTGAACACGTCCGGGTGAGCCTTCTCGATCTCGTCAAGCAAGACGACCGCATACGGCCGGCGGCGGATTTTCTCGGTGAGCTGCCCCCCCTCTTCGTAGCCGACGTATCCCGGCGGAGCGCCGATCAACCGGCTGACGTTGTGCTTTTCCATGTATTCGCTCATGTCGATCTGCACGAGCGCTTCGGCATCGCCGAACATGAATTCGGCCAGCGCCTTGGCCAAGAGCGTCTTCCCCACGCCGGTCGGTCCGGCGAACAGGAAGCAGCCAGTGGGCCGCCGCGGATCCTTGAGGCCGCTGCGCGTGCGGCGGACCGCCTTGGCGACCGCTTTGACCGCCTGGTCCTGGCTGATCACTTTGCGGTGCAGTTCGTCCTCCATCTTCATGAGCCGGAGGCTGTCCTCGGTGCTCATCCGGGTGAGCGGAATACCGGTCATCTTGCTGACGACTTCGGCAATCACCTCTTCATCGACGACACCGTCGGTGGCCTTCGACTTGTCGCGCCACTCGCGGGTGATCGTTTCCTTTTTCTTTTTCAGCTTGTCGGCCTGATCGCGGAGGGCGGCTGCCTTCTCGAAATCCTGATTGGCGACCGCTTCTTCCTTCTCTTTGTTCAGCCGCTCGACTTCGTCGTCGATTTCCTTGAGATCCGGCGGCCGGGTCATTGCCCGCAGGCGGACGCGAGCCCCGGCCTCGTCGATCACGTCGATCGCCTTATCGGGAAGGCAGCGGGCCGTGATGTACCGCTCCGACAGGTCGACGGCGGCAACGAGTGCGTCGTCGGTGATCTGCACCCGGTGGTGATCTTCGTACTTCTCGCGCAAACCCTTCAGGATCTCGACCGTTTCGTTCTTGCCGGTCGGGTCGACGATGATTTCCTGAAAGCGGCGAGCCAGGGCGGAGTCTTTCTCGATGTACTTGCGATATTCGTCGAGCGTTGTAGCGCCAATGCACTGGATTTCGCCGCGGGCCAGCGCCGGCTTCAGGACGTTGGCCGCGTCGATCGCTCCTTCGGCACCGCCGGCGCCGACGAGCGTATGCAATTCGTCGATGAACAGAATCGTATTGCGGGCCCGGCGGACTTCGTTCATCACCGCCTTGATCCGCTCTTCGAACTGACCGCGATACTTGGTCCCCGCGACCATCATCGCAAGGTCAAGCACCACGATCCGCTTCTCGGCAAGGATTTCCGGCACGTTCCCCGCGACCACGCGCTGGGCAAAGCCTTCGACAATGGCGGTCTTCCCCACGCCCGCTTCGCCGAGCAGGACGGGATTGTTCTTTTGGCGGCGGCAGAGAATCTGGATGGCCCGTTCGATCTCCCGCTCGCGACCGATCACCGGATCGAGTTTGCTTTGCCGGGCCAGTTCGGTCAGGTCGCGCCCGAAGCTGTCGAGGGCCGGCGTCTTGCTCTTGCTGGGACGCGAGGACCCCGCGCCTTCCGAACCCCCGCCGCTGACTCCCGCCGTCTCACGGCCGCCGCGGCCCCCTTCTTCGCCTCCTTCGAGCCCGTGCCCGAGCAGGTTGAGCACTTCCTCGCGGACTTCCTCGAGCTTGAGGCCGAGGTTCATCAGCACCTGGGCGGCAACCCCTTCCTGCTCGCGCAAGAGGCCCAGCAGGATGTGCTCGGTCCCGACGTAGTTGTGATTCAAGTTGCGAGCCTCTTCCATCGAGTACTCGATGACCTTCTTGGCTCGCGGCGTCTGGGGGAGTTTCCCCATCGTGACCATCTCGGGTCCGCTCTGGACGAGCTTCTCGACCTCGAGGCGGATTTTCCGCAGGTCGACATCGAGGTTCTTCAGAACGTTCGCGGCGACGCCGGAACCTTCCTTGACCAGGCCGAGCAGGATGTGCTCCGTCCCGATGTACTCGTGGTTAAAGCGCTGGGCCTCCTGATTGGCCAACTGCATCACCTTGCGGGCCCGATCGGTGAATCGTTCGTACATGCTGCGTCCCCTTTGGCTGCCGGCGGAAGATTTCGTGATTGCGGATGCTTACCGACCGGAGATAACGAACTTGGGTGTCCCTACAATGTTGGCCTCGACGTCGTTCGTGGCTGACATCGGCATTGTTTCGCTTTGCGCCCGATTCGCCAAGTGGACCCGCGTTCTAGCCGGTAAATCTACCGTTGCAGGTTGGACAATCGGGCCGGTGTGTAAATTCAAGGTGCTTGGCTCATTGGTGGCAACTTTGACGGCATGCCGCAGGGCGATTCAAGCAGCGCGTCTCAAATTTCGAGCGTCTTGGACTGGCGTCGGTAGCACATCCTCGTCGGCGGGCTGCCTTGGCGTGTTGGTGCTTGGCTCGATCACTTGCGGAATGGTCGTTGGGACAGGAAGGTTTGATTCGGTCCTCGGCGGCGACGCCCCGGCGTTAGCGTCAATGTGGGCGATTTCCCGTTCGATTTCCTGCCTCCACCGGCCGGCGAACGACGCTTCGGCAAGTTGCTCGAGCGTGCGACGGGCATCGTTCGGCCGTCCCGAACGACGCTCGACGGACGCCAACAGCAGCTTCGCCTCACAGTCATTTGGATTCGCGGCCAGAAGCTGCATTAACAGTGTTTCCGCCTCAATCCAATGACCTCGCAAGTATTCCTGCTGAGCCGACACGAAGCGAGCTTCCAACTCAGGATCGATCGTCGGGCTGGAGCCCTTCGACCGGGTGGCCGTTCGCAGTCCGGAGCGCACTCCCACAATCCAAAAACTTAGCACGAAAACCCATGCCAGAAGCGTCGTCCAGACGCCCCCCGCGACCCCAAATCGGGACCAGACGCGATCGGGAGCAAAAGTCGCCAATAGCGCGAAATTGAGACCCAATGCAAAAGCCAGAGCCGTGGATAGCCCCCAGACGCTGCCGCGCAGCCACAATTCGGCCAAGCCGGGCCACAGACTGGTCGTCCTGACGAGGCCTCGCATGCGCTGAATGGCTCCGGCTTCCGTGCCGCAGGGAGCGACGGGGTGAATCGTAACAGTTCGCCAATCTGTATCGGCTGTGCCCACGGAATTCTATCGGGCGACTCCTCAGAAAACAAGGCAAGTTTAAGCCCTGCTTGCACTTAGGGAGCGAGACGCTACTCCAATTCGGGACTCGTCGCTTGGCCCAGGGGGGCGTCAGATTTGTGCGTGAGGAGTCGCGCGGGGACTGCGTCGGAATTTCCCCAACGACACTCAGTGGCAGCACTTTGAGGGGGGCGACTTGAGCCAGTGCGGCGGGCGACGAAAGTCGTTGCCGGACTTGGACTTGTCGCGACTGTCGGAAATGCTTGCCACGGCGAAAAATTGTTCGGCTTTTCGCGGTTTTTCATAAGTCGTTGTGCGAGAACTCTTTGTGGCCAAAATAGCTCCGGCGGCGCGGGGAGGTTGTGGTATACTCGTCGCCCGGCGACACACTCGAGGCGGAAAGCTCGCGATTATCGACGGGTTGCGCCTGTCAGGGGCCGAGCGGTCGGTGCACGACCGGCGCTAGGGTGCAACTCGACGCGGATTGGTCGAAGCACGGCTTCGACCTACGGCCGTTCTCCGCGAGTGTTGGGCGGGCAAAGGCCTGCGCTGAATTCATCGAATCAGCCGCTGCGATCTTTCACAACCTGGTGACCGCTTGCCTGTCGGTGAACGCTTGGTTGGGTGAGGGTCTCTGGCCGCGCCCGACCATCGACCGTAGGTCTTGGGGCCGTGCGCTCAGTTCTAGACCTTCGGTCAAAGGGCGTCGGCGAGGTCGGGAGACCGGCGCCGAACAGGGCGCAACGAGGTGAACATTGCGTTAAATATCCTCCGGCGCTCAGTTGAGAGCTTCGGCCGTAACTCACTGCGGGATAGCAACTTGTGGCATCGCTGAGCGCTGCTCGCCGTTGCGGGTAGCCCCGAAAGCGCTCAAGCGCTCAATTAGCCCGCACAGGTCAAAGACGAGCGAGGTGCCCATTCGCCCTGCTGCCCGCAGTTGGGCGTCCATGTTATATCTGGAACTGGTGTTCACCGCTGAGTCTCGAAATTGATCGCCACCGCTCTTTTGGGCGGGGCGTTGCTCTGCCCAACCCGATTGCGTGGATCGATCGACTTAGCACCCTTACCCCAACTACCCACACATTCACCCGCCTGAAGCCCATGGATGCTGCCGCCCGGGAGTTCTTCATTCGCTTGCTCGAAACGCCTAGCCCCTCGGGCTATGAACGGCCGGTTCAGGATCTGGTCCGGGACTACGTGCGCAGCTTTGCCGATCAGGTGACGACCGACCTGCACGGCAACGTGATTGCGGCCAAGAATCCGGGCGCCAAGCTGCGGGTAATGTTTGCCGGACATTGCGACCAGATCGGCATGCTGGTGACGCATGTGCACGATAACGGCTTTCTCTATGCCCAGACGATCGGCGGCTGGGATGCCCAGCAACTGATCGGCCAGCGGATGACGATCTGGACCAGCCGCGGACCGCTGCCGGCAGTCATCAGCCGCAAACCGATTCACCTTCTGACCGACGAGGAGCGCAAGCAAGTCGTCAAACTGGAAGATCTATGGCTCGACATCGGCGCCAAGACGAAGGACGAAGCCAAGGAACTCGTCCGAATTGGCGATCCCGTGACGCTACGGCTTGGCTACCAAGAGATGCGGAATGGACTGGCCAACTCGCCGGCAATGGACAACAAATGCGGCCTGTGGGTGGTGATCGAGGCACTCCGCCGGGCGGCGCAGAAAAATCTGGCCGTGAGCGTGTACGCTGTCTCGACCGTCGCTGAAGAAATCGGCCTTCGCGGGGCACAAACCAGCGCCTACGGCGTCGACCCACACGTCGGAATTGCCGTCGATGTGACGCACGCCACCGATTGCCCAACCATCGACAAGCGGCAGCAAGGGGAGGTCAACCTCGGCAGCGGACCAGTGATTGTTCGCGGGCCGAACATGAACCCCGTTGTTGTCGAGAGGCTGATTTCACTGGCCCAGAAGGCCGAAATACCGCATCAATTGACCGCCAGCGGTCGGGCCCAGCCCAACGACAGCAACGCTCTGCAAATCAATCGGGCCGGTGTCGCGACGGGACTGGTCGCTATTCCCAATCGCTACATGCATAGCGCCGTGGAAATGATCTCCCTGGAGGACATCGATCGCGGTGCCAATCTGTTGGCCGAGTTTGTCTGCAGCCTGTCGGGCGACGAGGATTTCACACCGTAACTGCTGTTCGGATAAATTTCGGAAGACCTTCGATGCCG
>JALORD010000380.1 GCA_025459145.1 Pirellulaceae bacterium
TCTCGACATGGGGCGCTTCCGGCACCGGTTCGCCGGCCAGGGACGACGCCCACGAGCCCGCATCCGTCGGGTATTCCGCATCCCGAGCTGCTTCATCGCCTCCAGTGATCCCGTACAGCCCAGATACACCGTTGGACGTGGGTGACTCTATGACCAGTTCGAGCCGCCGCCGTGACGGTGTCGGAGCGAAACTGTCGAAGAGTGCCTGAAGCTCCTCGCTGTCGCCCGACTCATCGAACTTGGTGTTCTTACCCATATCTTGCCCGCCACCCATACCCATCACGGGACCATGCCCTGCGGCGCTCTGGGGCAACTCCCGGTGCCTTCCGCCCGCCAAATCTATCTGTCACGCTACAGCCCGTGAAATCGTCTTCTCGAAAATCCTGGCCAGCTTCTCTTTCAGCGTCACGGCGGTAAAGGGTTTGACGATGTACCCGCTCGCCCCAGCCTGCGCCGCCGCAATGATGCTCTCCCGCTTGGCCTCTGCAGTAATCATGAGCACGGGTAGGTGCCTCAGCTGCGGATCCGCCCGAATGGCCGTCAGCAGCTGGAGCCCATCCACGTTAGGCATGTTCCAATCCGAGATGACGAACTGTATCTGCCCCGCCGACAGCTTCTCCAGGGCCACCCGGCCGTCTTCTGCTTCGTCGATATTGACGAATCCCAACTCCTTCAGGAGGTTCCTTACGATTCGCCGCATCGTCGAAAAGTCGTCGACGACCAGGAACCTGGTCATGGAATCCGTCATCTTTAGTCTTGCTAGCGTCACTCGGATCTTCCGTGCGATGCGGCGAGTTCGATCCTGACAGCAGCGGCCGAGCGCGCTTCTGTGCGTGCACCCAATACGGCATGCTGGCAACCGTACTTGAGATGACCGGACTCGGTATCTGACTCTGTGCCGGAGCCCGGAACTCTGAGCTCCGGTACCGACCGCGAGTCGCGTGCAACGCACGCCAGCACCCCACCTGCAATGTCAATACCCGCTGCTCGACAGATCCGCGCCCCGCCTTACGGCGGCGCGCCTTCAGAGTCGCCGGTACCGCGGACCCTCCGCCCCCGCTGCAGAACCGGTCGACTACTGCTGAGCACTTCCGGGTCCGTCCCCGTCTTGCACCCCGGACTCATCTCTGATGACTGCCTCTTCGGCCCGCCTGTTCATGACGACAACGCTAATCCTGCGGTTGATCGGGCTGATCGGTTCGCTCTTGTCAAACAAGACCGTCGAGGCAAGCCCAACCACACGAACGACTTTGCTTTCGTCCATACCACCAGCTACCAATTCCCGTCGCGACGCATTCGCCCGGTTCGCCGAGAGCTCCCAGTTCGAGAACCCCCTTTCTCCGCCGGCGTACCCAGTCGCATCCGTATGTCCGGAAAGGCTGATCTTGTTCTCCACCCCGTTGAGCGTCTTTCCGATCTCGCGCAGAATCTCCTTAGCGTACGGCTTCAGTTCCGCGCTAGAGAGGTCGAACATTGGCCGATTGAGAGCATCGATGATCTGGATGCGAAGCCCTTCGCTGGTGAGGTCGATCAGCAACTGGTTCTTGTATTGCCGAAGATTCACACTCGCGTCGATTACATTCTCAACCTGACGCTTCAGCTCCTCCAACCGCATCTGCTCCATTTTTTCCCGCTCTGCCGGCAGCGCTTGGAGATTGACGCTCCGTTTCTTGGCCTCGATGTCTCCGCGCTTCACCTGCCCGGCGCTTCGACTAAGATCCTGCCCGCCGCCTTGAATCACGCTGGAAGCGTCCCCGCTCCCAGAGCCCCCCTGAAGCGCAACCTTGAGCGGCGTGGAGAAGTACTCCGCAATCCCATTCAGATCTCCCTTGGCGGTCGACCCAATGAGCCACATCAGAAGAAAGAACGCCATCATCGCGGTCACGAAATCGGCGTATGCAATTTTCCATACTCCGCCATGGTGACCCCCACCGCCCTTGCGGGGTCGCTTCACAACAATCGGCTGTTGAGTTCCGTCGCTCACTTTGCGTTCACCAGTTCTTGATCGTTACCGCGTGCAACTGCATCGCCAAGTGCTGGCCTCGCAGGCGTTGCGAGAACGCGGTGCCACCAGATCCTGGTCACCTGTTCTTCCGGCTCTTGACTTCATCTTCCAGCTCTTTGAAGCTCGGGCGTTCGGTTGAGAACAATACTTTCCGTCCGAACTCGACGGCTACCTGGGGAGCGTACCCATTCATGCTGGCTAAGAGTGTCACCTTCATGCACTGGAAGATCTTGCTTCCCTCATGAAGTCGGTGTTCTAGGGCTGCCGCTAGCGGCCCGACGAATCCGTACGAAAGAAGGATGCCGAGAAAGGTGCCTACCAGTGCCGCTGCGATCAGCTTTCCGAGTTCTGCTGGTGGGATGCCGACTGACTCCATGGTATGAACCACGCCCATCACCGCAGCGACGATACCGAATGCAGGTAAGGCGTCTGCCACCTTCGATAACGCGTGGATCGGCACTTCACCCTCGTGGTGATGGGTTTCGATCTCGTTGTCCATCAGACTCTCGATCTCGAAGGCGTTCAGGTTACCGCCGACCATCATTCTCAAGTAATCAGTCAAGAACTCCATCGCATGATGGTCACGGGCGATGGCCGGGTATTTCGTGAATATGGGGCTCTGGTCTGGTGCCTCGACGTCAGCCTCGATGGACATCAGGCCTTCCTTCCTTACCTTCGCGAGAAGTTCGTACAGCATCGAGAGCAGGTCCACGTAGAGCGCCTTCGTATAGCGCGAGCCTTGGAACAGCGCAGGCAGCGCTCGAAGCGTTGCCCTGAGTACCTTGGGATTGTTCGCGACGAAGAAGGCGCCAATGGCGGCGCCACCGATCGTGACGATCTCAGAAGGTTGGATCAGCGCCGCAACATGGCCGCCGGCCATGAGGAATCCGCCCAAAACCGCGCCGATGACAACCGACCATCCGATGATCACAAACATGAACTAGTCCGTGGAAGTCTGGAGGTTTGAAACGCGGGATTCACTGTCCGTGCCCGATCGTGAGCCATAATCGGCCCCCTGATCGCCGAACTTGAACCGCAACCGAACGGAAAAACGCCGCCCGGGTAAAGCCAACCCCGCGACGGCGTGAACTCCTTACTGGCGCAAGGAGGAGGTCAGACAGTAAGGATCTCGCCGAGCGGTGCTTTCCGCCTCGTCTTCCCGGCCCGGGCGGGAACGTGGCAAAGGCCACATACGAAGTTCGCAGTGAGGTCGAATGCGTCAGCGACGAACTGCCCTCCGCAGCACTTGCACGTGGCGTACTTCAGCATCTTGGCGTCGAGAAAACGGACCAGAGTCCACGCTCGAGTAATGCTCAGAACTGCCTCCATGCCGTGATGCTCGACATGCTCGAGATACATTCGGTACGCCTTGATCGTCGCGTCGACCCCACGGACATCCGAGTGCTCGTGCAGGAAGCGATGGAACGACATGAACAGCGAGGCGTGAATGTTCGGTTGCCAAGTCAGGAACCAGTCAGTCGAGAAAGGCAGCATTCCCTTCGGTGGCGACACGCCCTTCACCTCTCGGTACAACTTCAGAAGGCGTTCGCGGCTGAGATGGGTTTCCGCCTCAAGCATCTGAAGCCTTGCACCGAGCCGGATCAAGTCAGTCGCTACCTGAATCTCCCGCCCTTCGCATACGATGCTCTTGTTTTTCACCGGCGTTCCCTCATGCGATCGATTCGACAGGCCGATCGGCTGCCAGAATCGTCGCGTGCATCGTTGCCGTCCCGGCATCTAGCTTGTGATTCGACAGGAGATTCAGAACCAGGCGGTCGTCGAATCTGAAGCGGCAAAGCAGCATGCTGGAGCTCGCCATCCGCAAGAGCTGTCCCGGCGTAATGTTGCCCAGCATCTCTGCCACGTCATCCGAAACCCCTAGCTTGAACATGGCGGCCTCGCGGTCCTCCTTCAGCATGTGCTGCGCCAGCATGAGGTACGCTAAGTTAAGCTCCTTGATCTCGCTGAAAAGCTCCGTCGTTTTCATGGTTTCCTCGCTCCCAGTACGCTCGATTGCGACAATGCCACGGCGGATTGTCGTGCGTGACCGACAACCGGGCAATCAGGTGGGTTCGGAATGTGCTGTACGTGCGGTTACGAGGAGGCATGTAGGATTATCTCCTACATCCAACGCCCCACGCTTCCTCGCGCCCGCTACGGCGGTTGAAATCCTGACCGTCAGCGACTCTGGCGCAAGGGTTATTCTGCCGATGGCACGGCAGCGTCCCGCTCAGCCAGGAAGAGTGCGGAGCACGATTCCACTTCGAGAGGCGGGCTCAAATAGTCGCCTTGCACTCGGTCGCATCCCTCGTCGCGCAGGAATCGAAACTGCGCCTCCGATTCAACGCCTTCGGCAGTCGTCATCCGCCCCAGGCTCCTCGACAAGGTCAAGATGGCCCGGGCGACAGCTTCTGCCTCCTGATCGGTTGCGACGTCGCGAACCAACGAACGGTTCATCTTCACGATATCAATCGGGAGCCGCCGAGGTATCGACAGCGAAGAGTATCCAGTGCCAGAACTGCCGACGCACAGTTTGACGCCGAATTTCTTCAAAGCGCACAGCACCCCGATTCCCGCTTCCGCGGCGCTCACAAGAGCCGATTCCGATATCTCGATTTCCAGCAGAGCCGGCGAAAATCCGGTGATGTCCGTAACCTCGGATATGGCCCTCAGCAAGCCCGGCTGAGAAAGCCGCCTGGCGGAGACCCTTACAGACACACATGTGTCGCCCCCCCCAGCGTCGTGCAATGAACGCCCGAACTCGCACGCCTTGCGCAGGCCCCAATCCTCGATCCCGTTGCTATAACCCGACTCGTCCGCAACGGACATGAACAGATCTGGCGCGAGTAGACCGCGAACGGGATGTGCCCAGCTTGTCGTCAATTCGACAGCCGCTATTCGCTTGTCCGCAGTTCGGAAAACCGGCCCGAACTTCGGAACCAACTGGTTGCGCTCCAGCGCGTGGCGTAGATCGGCTTCGACCGCAATCCGCTCCGCCGAGCCCGCGCCCCACTCGCGGCTATACCTGCGGAAGCCGTTTCCCCCGCCACGCTTGACTATGGCCGTCGCAGTCTCGGCGTTCGTGAGCAATCCGTAGACATCGGCTCCGTCTTCCGGGGTCAGCGCCATCCCGATGCTAGGCGTCAGGCCGATGTCGACCGTCCCAACGCTGAATGGCGCGTCGAAGACTCTCTCGATCGCACTGGCTAACTCCGCTGCCGCTCGATCGTCCGTCACGTGAGGCCAGAACACACCAAACTCATCCCCGCCCAGCTTTGCGACCGTAACCGTCTGATCTGCACATTCGGCGAGTCGACGCGCTACCTGCTTGAGGACTTCGTTCCCGGAGGCGTAGCCAAAGGAGC
>JALORD010000381.1 GCA_025459145.1 Pirellulaceae bacterium
GTCGCCAGGGGAACATCTGGGGCTGTATTTGCATTTGGCGCGAGCGGCGGAGCTGCGTCGGCAGCCGCTCGTACGCGACCGGCTGCTTTTTCTGGCAGGGGTGATTGCCGCTCAGATTCCCGGCCTCGCGCCGATTGCCGAATGTTGCCGGGCGAAAATCCTCGAGCATAATCCGGGCCACCTGGTCGCTCGGTGGCCCACGCTCAGTGGCTCGCTGCAGGAGCCGGATTTTGACGCCCTGGTCGTGCAACTTGCACGCCGGTACGGTCCCGAGCAGGCGGAACAAATGCTCGTGCAGCTCGGCATCGAACGGGGCGCGGAGCGGGCCGCCTATTACAGTGATGGCGAGTATGCGGCGGCCCTGTTAGGCGAACGGTGGGAAGCATTACAGCAGCAATACCGCTCCGAATCAGCGGGTTGAGCGAGTCGTTCGGACCGGGAACAGCAAGCCAAAGAGCGACTCCCGGTTCAGACGATGCAATCGAGGGTCGTTTCGGTTTCTTGCACCTGTATCCCTTGCTGGAGACTGGGCCATGTTCAGTCGCCCGCTGCTTTTGACCGCCGCGCTCGTCGCCGCTGTTGGAGTGCCGTATGTCCTGCTCGATGAGAAGCTAGCCGCCGGGGCGAAAGAAAAGTTTGCGAGTTTAGTGGGGAGCGGAAAATCGGAAGCAGCAGCCGGAGCCGATCTGGCTGCCATCGGCCAGAAGGCGCAGGGGATTGCTGGGGCTGCGGCCCCATCGGCGACGGTTGCACTTGAGGAGGCGATTCGCTTCGATGTAACCCCCGAGTGGGTCACCGGGCGGTTTACCCGCGTGAGCACAGTGGTGGGGGAAGCCAACGAACTGGGGCTCCGCGTGATTCTGGTCAGCGGCACCGAACTCTCCGATGTGGCCGGCTCGCTCACTTACTATTTCGACCCCCAACATCAGGTACAGCGAATCACGCTGACGGGCGTCACCGGAGACGATTCGCGGCTGGCGGCGCTGGCGACGCAGAAGTTCGGTATGCGGCCCACTGAAACGACCGATCGCGGGCTCTACTATGGTGGAGATGTGAATGTGCCGACCAGTTCGCTCCGCGTGAAGACGCTTCCCGTTGTGACGGCCGAAGCTCCCTATGCTCGGGTTCAGGTCGACCTCGACATCCGCCGGAGCGACGTGACGAAAATCAAACCCGAAGCGGAGCGGCCCGCGAAAGTGCTGCCCTCTGCGTATCGGCGATGGTGACGCGTCTACGCGCTGGCCCCGGAGTCGGGACACTCGTTGGGAACCTCTAACGCGACAGCTTGGCAGCCAGCCGGACCGCGGCAAACAGGCTGCTGGGGTTGGCGATTCCCCGCCAGGCGATGTCCGCGGCGGTGCCGTGATCGACGCTCGTCCGGACGATCGGCAGCCCGAGCGTGGTGTTCACCGCCGAGTCAAAGGCCAGTGCCTTCACAGGGATGTGCCCCTGATCGTGATACATGCAGACGAAGGCGTCGGCCGTCGCCCGCTTGGCTGGAACAAAGGCCGTATCGGGAGGGAGCGGCCCTTCGACCTGAATTCCTCGCGCGCGGGCTGCGGCGATCGCCGGCACGATGAAGCGTTCTTCCTCCCGGTCGCCGAACAGGCCGTGTTCGCCGGCATGCGGATTGAGCCCGCACACAACAATGTGCGGCGACCGGCCCCGCAGGCGAGTTAGCGCCTCGGCCGTGAGTTCGATGACGTCGAGAATCCGTTCGACGGAGAGCAGCGCGGGGACATCGCGATACCCAACGTGGACGGTGACGAACGTGCAGGTAATCGCTTCCGAATACTGCATCATGCACCACCGCGGTGCAGCGCATCGCGCGGCGAAGATTTCGGTGTGGCCGGGAAAGTGGATCCCCGCCGCGTGTAAGGCCTCTTTGCTCAGGGGACCGGTCGCCACGCCGGCAATTCGGCCGGCCAGCGCCGCATCAATGGCCCGCTCGACGTAGGTGTACGAAGCCCGGCCCGTTTCGGCGGTGACCAGTCCCGGGACGACACTCTCCGCATCGAGCGTCTGCCAATCGATCACTGCCGGAACCTCAGGCGTCTCGCCGGCTTCCCACTCCGCGGCGGAAATTACCCACGCAGGCAGCGGAAGCTGAGTCGCACTTGCCACGCGCTGAAGAATCCGCCAGTCGCCGAATACCAGCGGCGTCACTTCTCTCGCGAGTTGCGAGTCAGCAAGCAGGCGCAGTGCCAGTTCGGGGCCCACGCCGGCCGGGTCCCCCATCGTCATCACAATCCGCGGCAAATTCACTGCATTCATCGATGCGCCGCCACTGGGCCCGAACGCAACATGCCCGTCAACCGCCGTTTTAGGATCGTGCCGATCGGCTCAGTGCCCGTTGATTCAGGACGATTCGGTT
Source organism: Pirellulaceae bacterium (assembly GCA_025459145.1). Classification (GTDB taxonomy): domain Bacteria; phylum Planctomycetota; class Planctomycetia; order Pirellulales; family Pirellulaceae; genus CAYLLN01. The sequence continues at coordinate 2,375 of JALORD010000381.1, forward strand.
CAGGGGCTTGCGACCATACGGCCGATCGAGTGGTAGACGAATCCATGTTCGCGGATCTGGCTCGTTTCGTACAGGTTGCGGCCGTCGAAAATGACCGCCCCCTTCATCCGCCGCCGCATTTCGTCGAAGTCGGGATTTCGAAATTCGCCCCATTCGGTGTTGATCGCTAGGGCATCGGCTTCGGTCAGCACGTCGAGCGGCGTATGCCCGTAGGCCAACTTTTCTCCGTAGATCGCCTTCACATTGTCCATCGCTTCGGGATCGTGGACGGCCACCTTCGCACCCGCGGCGAGCAGGTGGTCGATCAGCGTCAGGGCCGGAGCTTCGCGGATGTCGTCGGTCTTGGGCTTAAACGCGAGGCCCCACAGGGCGAACCGCTTGCCAGCCAGATTCTCGCCAAAGTGGGCCGTGATCTTCTCCCAGAGCACGTGTTTCTGGCGATTATTCACTTCGTCGACGGCATCGAGCATCTGCGGATTGAGTCCCACCTCGCGGGCCAGATGTGCCAGGGCCCGCACATCCTTCGGAAAGCAGCTTCCGCCGTACCCGACGCCGGGAAACAGGAATGCAAAGCCGATCCGCCGATCGTGGCCGATACCGCGGCGGACATCGTTGATGTCCCCTCCCAGCCGCTCACACAGGTTGGCCATCTCGTTGATAAAGCTGATCTTCGTCGACAACAGCGCGTTGGCCACGTACTTGGTCAGTTCCGCGCTCTCGGGGGTCATCGTCAGGAACGGTTTGTCCGTCCGCAGGAAAGGCGAGTACAGCTCTTGCAGCGTCTCCTCGGCATCCGAATTGCGTACGCCGACAACCACCCGATCCGGATACTGAAAGTCGTTAACCGCCGCCCCTTCTTTCAGGAACTCGGGATTGCTGGCCACGTTGCATTCGCGGCCGGTCAGTTCGCGCAGCTTGTGGTACAGCTTGGTGTTCGTCCCCACGGGGACCGTGCTCTTGATCACCACAACGGCATCTTCAGCCAGATGGGGAGCAAAACTTTCGGCCGCCTTCCAGACGTACTTCAGGTCGGCGGCCCCTTTGTCCTCGGGGCGTTCGGAGGTTGGCGTGCCGACGGCGATAAAAATGAGCTTTGCCGTCCGCACTGCTTCTGCCGTCTTGGTCGTAAACTTCAGCCGGCCGGATGCCGCATTGCGGACCACCAGTTCCGACAAGCCTGGTTCGTAGATCGGAATCTCGCCGTGTTCCAGCCGCTCGATCTTGGCCTGATCGATGTCGACGCACGTCACTTCGTTGCCGCTATCCGCCAGGCAGGTACCTGTCACCAGGCCGACGTATCCGGTACCGATCATGGCGATCTTCATGAGGGGAGCTCCGCGGGATCTAGCAAAGGGACGAATTGCCGAATCGCAAAAACTGACAAACAGCCGCTACGGTACGCAGAATAAGTGCGTTTGACCAGACGCGTCATCCGCCGGATTTCACGCTGTCGGGCAGGAAAGCCCGCGGATTTTCCTTGGCTGGCGACGTGCCCGATTGCTCGCGTTTGCGGGCAGTCAGCATCAACATACGGCGCCCGCGGCTCGCGGATTTCAGTGGACCCGCGTCATTTCGAAAAGATTCGTGGCTTGCGGACCGAGAAATCCCTCAAATCGGACCTTCTGGCCCGTAGTCGGGTCAACCACCAGGTTGCGCTCGGCCAGTTCGAAGTAGGCATACGTCCAGGAAAGTGTCGTCGGCGAGCCACGTTCCATGACGGGGACGTCGATCTTGACCGCTTCGGTAGCGCTTTGGCGGAGTTTGCTCCCCCGCGCCCCCTCAATTTCCCGCTTCATCGGCACTCCCGCAGCAGCCAGCGCTGCAATGGTCTTTTCCAGGTCGTCGAGCGCCGGCACGCCATGGGAATTCACGAGCGATGTGAAATGATTGACGTTATAGCCATGGACCAGCACCCAGGCGGCATACTGGCTCACATCGTTGAGCGCCAGAACATCGGCCTTGCTCGGCGGCTGCCAGGGGAGATCTTCGAACTGGGCTGCGACCTGCGGCAATAGTGCGTCGGCCGCCGCTGGCTCTTGGTCGAGTCTGGCCAGATCCGCGAGAATTTCTTCGCTGATGGCAGGACGATGCGAGCGAATCACCCGGCCGATCACTTCCCGTTGTGCCGACGGGAGCTCCCACACTTTTAACTCCGAGATGAATAGTTTGGGAAACTGCGAATTGGCGTGCTGATAGTGGATCGCACTCAGCTGCTTGTCCTCGAAGTGATAGCTCCCCGACGCCCGATAGCCGAGAGCTTCAAAGACCCGCGACAAGCTGGCAATTCCCACATGCGGTTGTTGGCCGGCGAACGTGCGAAAGGCGATGTGGTCGTTGACGAACGTCGCCCCGGCCCGACGGATCACCTCTTCATACGCCTGCACATACGCGACTCGCCGACGGTATGTCTCCCACAGTCGATCAAAGAGTCGCGCGCAGAACTGCTCGCGAGGGGAAGAGACGGCGATCGCTGCGTGTGGGCCCACGTTCATGGCAAATGCTCCTGTTAATACCGCAATTCTACGGCGTGCTCCCGCGAGAAGGGAAACCAGAATCTAATTCGGCCGTAGAGACTGTAGCGATTGTGCGGACGCAGGCTGCTGATTCGCGCTTGTCCGCGCGCCCCCGTGCCGTAGGATTGGGCAGAAGCGGCCCCTCGGCGCACTACAGGCTCCAGGCAAACGAGGAGAGACGTCATGTCGCGCACGATCCCCGAGACATCCCTGGCCGGCGAGGCGTTCGTGGTGCCGAGCACGGGCGACGTTACCGCACCCTTCCTGCGTACGGCGCTGCCTGGTCCCAAGGCCAAGGTGTTGATCGAGGCCGACGAGCGGTACACGTCGCCCTCGTATACCCGTGTCTATCCACTGGCGTGCGAGCGCGGCGTGGGCGCCGTGATCGAAGATGTCGACGGCAACCGATTTCTCGATTTCACCGCGGGAATTGCGGTCTGTTCGACAGGTCACTGCCATCCGCAAGTGGTCGCGGC
>JALORD010000382.1 GCA_025459145.1 Pirellulaceae bacterium
GGCCGGCCGCGATGTGCTGGGCTGCGCGCAAACGGGAACCGGCAAGACGGCTGCGTTCGCCCTGCCGGCGATTCAGCGGATGACCGCGCCGGGCGAGCGGCCGCAGAATCGCAATCGGCCGATCCGCATGCTGGTCCTCGCACCGACCCGCGAGTTGGCCTCGCAAATCGGCGAGAGTTTTCGCGCTTATGGCCGATTCGCCGGCCTGCGGCACACGGTCATTTTTGGCGGCGTGGGCCAGTTCCCCCAGGTCCGCGCCTTGCAGCACGGCGTCGATATTGTCGTCGCCACGCCGGGCCGGCTGCTCGACCTGATGAACCAGGGACACGTGAACCTGAGCAAGGTCGAGATGGTCGTGCTGGACGAAGCCGACCAGATGCTCGACATGGGATTCATTCACGATTTGAAGCGGATCATGTCGCGCGTGCCGAACCAGCGGCAAACGCTGCTCTTTTCGGCCACGATGCCCCGCGAGATTCGGTCGCTCGCCGACCAATGGCTGAACGACCCGATTGAGATCTCGGTCGTGCCGCAAGCGACCACTGCCGAGCGGGTGGTCCAGTCGGTGTACTTTGTGGAGAAACGCGAAAAGGGCTCGCTCCTGGCGCAGTACCTGCGCGATCAGGCCGCGACCCGCACGCTGGTCTTTACCCGGACCAAGCACGGGGCCGACAAGCTCGTCAAGACGCTCGAAGCCTCGGGCATTCGGGCCTCGGCGATTCATGGCAACAAGAGCCAGGCGGTGCGCCAGCGGGTGCTCGCGATGTTCAAGTCGCAGCATCCTCCGGTCCTCGTAGCGACCGACATTGCCGCTCGCGGCCTCGATATCGACAGTGTTTCGCACGTCGTGAATTTTGACTTGCCCCTGACACCGGAAACCTACGTCCACCGGATCGGTCGCACTGGCCGGGCCGGAGCCGAGGGGATCGCCGTGACCTTCTGCGATGGCGAGGAGCGTTCGATGCTCCGCGAGATTGAGCGGATCACGCGGCAGCGGATTCCGGTTGCCGGCGGCGATCCGGGACCCGTGCGTCGCGAAGATGAGCGGAGTCAACAGGGTGGCCCACGACAGGGCGGACATTCGCACCAGCGCTCGGGAGGGCGGCCAACACGTCGTCCGGGCCAGCGTCCAGCCGGGCGAAACCCGTATGGATCGGGTCGCAGTGGCGGCTACGGCCGTTCTAGCGGCAGCACCGGGCAAGCCTCGGGGAGCACTAGCGGCGGCCGCGCCGCGGCTAGCAGTGGTCCACGGAGTGCGACTCGCGGCGGCAGTGCGGGTGGGCCGGGCAAGGGTCGCTACTCGGCCAAACCGCGACTGCGGTAGAGTCCCGGAAGTGGCAAACGCCAAGTGATTGGAAAAATCGAAGGGGGCTCCAGGCCCCCTTTTTCTTGTTTCTTGTTGCCGCTCTTGTTCCACTTCTTGGTAGGTGGAATTCACGGACTCGATTCGCCGTAGACGCAAGTCGTTATCCAGCAATCGATTACGGCAATTTGCTCGAACATCGGGCGAACAGGGAAGAAATTTCTGTCCCAAGCGCGAACCTTGAGAATGCCTGCATCGTCTAAGCCCCACATCGCCATCGGGCGCGGAAGGTGTACGGAATCCGCACAGATTTGCGCGGTTGCCTGTCCCACCCGTCGGCGGTAATATTCAGGAGAGTTGGATCGGGGTTCCGATAGAAGTTCAGAGTTGGTGTGCGGCAGTCCGGTGATTGTCAGCCGTAACTTTGGATCGGTTCTCAGCCTCCCACTTTCCATTTTCGTTCGTTCCAGGTTCTTCTTCGCACTGTGCGCCGCAAGCGCCAGGGGAGATTCCAATGCGTAGCACGATCAATGCAATCGCCACCGTTACGACCACCGTATTTGCGAACGTCATCGTTCGTACGGTCGTGGCAGGCGTTGATGCGCTGCGCGGTCCCACCCCGCTTGCAGAGCGCCTCTATGCCGCCATGCCAGGCGAAAAGTGGTTGCGATCCGGCAAACAAAAGCCGGAACATCGCGACCACCTCTCGTGCAGTGACCAAAGTCGTCACTGCCACCGGGATGATTCCCGGTGTCGGCGTTCGCGCAGGTCAGGATGCGGATTGACCTAAGTCGCCGGAGCGCTCTTCCCCGAGCGCTCGGGACTTGAGTCCAACCAACTCCGACAGCGAACGCCAGCCGAGAGGCGCCTGCGGTCAATTTGTACCGCGAGCCCACTCGCCGCTGCGTTTGCTGTTTACCCAGCACCTTTGCGACGCGCCGCTCTGATCGCCTCATCCGCGGTCAGCTTGCGACGTGTGCGCATCGTCATAGATCGGAACCAGTCATGAACGGAACGTATCAAGAGACCGATGAGACCGAGTTGACCGAGCTGGTCCTCGCCGCGCAGGAGGGGGACCGGCAAGCGTTCGGAACGCTGTTCGAGCGGTTCGAGCGGCACGTGATGGCGATCGGCCTGCGGCGGCTGGGTGATTTCTCCGAGGCGCAGGAACTGTGCCAGGACGTCTTCATCCAAGCGATGCGGAAGGTCGCGCAGCTCCGCGAGCCTGAGGCGTTCCCCGGCTGGCTCCGGTCGATCACCAATCGGATGGCCATCAACCGGCTCGTCCGGCGGCCGGTCGATCGGGCGATCGAGCAGGAGGCGCTCGACGCGGCCTGTGTCCAGACCGAGACTCCGCTGTCGGAGGCTTTGGCCGACGAGCGGCAGGACAAGGTCCGGGAGGGGCTCGCGCAGCTCGGCCGGCTCGACCGGGAGACGCTTGAGGCGTTTTACGTCCGGGGGCAGTCGCTCCTGGAGATGAGCGCTGATTTCGACGCGCCGGTCGGCACCATCAAGCGGCGGCTGCACGTCGCTCGGAAGCGGCTGGCCAAGCACGTCGAGGAGTTTGCCGCCGTGTAGCGTGCGTGCTTTTGCGAGTCAGTGAGGAGGACTCGCTACGGTCTGCGGCAGGGCGGGATGCAAATTGGCTCCCGCCCTGCCGATGTCGGCCAAGTCGCTATCGAGCAATTCATCCTCGCTGCCATCCGCCGACAATTGTGCTTCCGCTTGCTGCCGGCCAAAGAGCCAAAAGAGGGCCGGATGGACGAAGAAGTCGAGCAGTGTCGAACTGATTAGACCGCCGAGAATCACGGTGGCGACGGGATAGAGAATCTCTTTGCCTGGCTCTCCCGCCGCCAGGGCGAGCGGGATCAGAGCAATTCCCGCGGTGAGCGCGGTCATCAGCATCGGCGCGACTCGCTCCTGCCCGGCACGCACGATCATTTGCGGCGTGAACGATTCCCCTTCGTGCCGCACCAAATGCAGGTAGTGGGCAATCAGGAGGATGCCGTTTCGCGAGGCGATTCCCGAGAGCGACACGAAACCCACCATGCTAGCCACGGTGAGCGATTGGCCCGTGATCCACAGGGCGGCGATCGCTCCTATCGCCGCCATTGGCAAAGCCGACAGGACCTGCAGCGACAAATTGAGCGAGCGAAACAGTGTATAGAGCGCGAGCAGCATTCCGGCCAGCGAGGCCAATCCAAGCAGCAGCATCCGCTGCGTGGCCTGCTGCTGGCTTTCGAACTGGCCGCCCAACTCGATGAAGTACCCCGCCGGCAGTGCGGCTCGTAGCGGCGATAACCGCGACTGGATTTCGTCGACGGTGCTTCCCAGATCGCGACCTGCCACATTGCACTGCACAACGATCCTCCGCCGGGCGTTCTCGCGATTGATAGTGTTGGGCCCGCTACCATGTCGAATGTCTGCCACTTGCTCAAGCGGCAGGCGGCCTCCAGTGGGCAGTAGGATCGAAAGTCGGCGGAGCTTTTCCAGATCGTGCCGATATTGGTCATCCAGCCGGACAACGAGATCGAGCCGCCGGTCTCCCTGGATCACCTGCGACACGGTGCGCCCGCCCAGTGCCGTTTCGATGAACTCATTGACTTCTCCCGTGGTCAGGCCGGCAGCGGCTAATGCCTCGGGCTTGAGGGCAATTTGTAGTTGCGGGATCTCCGTCTGCTGCTCGACGACGATGTCGGGCACGCCGGTGATGCCATCGAGGTCGGCCTTGACCTGCTGGGCCGCCCGCCGCAGCCGATTCAGATCGTCGCCATAGATCTTGATCCCGATCTGCGCCTTGACGCCCGAGAGCATGTGCGAGATCAGATGCTGCAGCGGCTGTTCGGCGGAAAAGACAACTCCAGGAACCGAGGCGACGCGTTCGCGGATATCTTCGAGAATCACGTCCCGCTCACGGTGGCTCTCGGGACTTAGAGAAATGATGATTTCGGACGTATTGACCCCTTCGACGTGTTCGTCCATTTCGGCGCGTCCCGTGCGGCGGCCGACACGCGTGACTTCGGGAACCTTCAGCAATTCGACCTCGACCATTCGTCCCACGCGATTGGAACTCTCGAGCGAAGCGCCCGGCGGCAGAACCACATTGAGCTGCACGTTCCCTTCGTTAAACGGCGGCAGAAAATCGCGCCCCAGTCCCGCCAGCGAACCGATGCTCGCGGCGACCGCCACGAGAACAACCAGCAGAATCGTCCGCGGCCACTGCAGACTCACCGCAATCGCGCCGCCCGCGAGCGACTTGCACACTCGCAGCACGAGGCCGTCGTGCTCGCGCTCGGTGGCCTTGGCCTGCGGCAGAAGCCAATACGACAAGACCGGCGTCACCGTGAGCGATACGAGCAGCGAGGCCACGATCGAGACGATGTACGCGATCGCCAGCGGCGCGAATAGCCGCCCTTCGATCCCCTCCAGGGCAAACAGCGGAATAAACACCAGGACGACGAGCAGCGTGCTGAAGACGATCGAGCTGCGGACCTCGCTGCTCGCTTCATAGACGACGCGCAAGTCCGAGCGGGGCGAACCAGCCAAGCGATTCTCCCGCAGGCGGCGATAGATGTTCTCGACGTCGACGATCGCATCGTCGACCAATTCGCCGATCGCCACGGCCAGCCCACCGAGCGTCATCGTGTTGATCGTCTGGCCCGTCAGGTGAAACACGATCCCCGTCACGACGATCGAGAGCGGAATCGCCGTGAGCGTGATGAATGTTGTGCGGAAATTCATCAGGAAGATGAACAGCACGATCACGACGAGGATTCCGCCAACCCACAAGGCCTCTTTCACGTTGTGGATCGACAAGTCGATGAACTGCTTCTGCTGGTAGACGTCGGTCACGATCTCGACGTCCGGCGGCAGCGTCGGCCGTAGTTCGTCCATCACCTGTAGGATCTGGTCGGTCAGCCCGCAGGTATCGGCTCCCGGTTGCTTCGAAATCGTGAGCATCACGGCCGGTATGCTGTCGACCGCCGCGTCGCCGCGCTTGATCTGGTCGCCGATCACGACGCGAGCCACCTGCGACAGCAAGATCGGC
>JALORD010000383.1 GCA_025459145.1 Pirellulaceae bacterium
ATCACATCCGGAGTTGCTTGATTACTTGGCCCGCGAGTTCATGGCCGACGGCTGGTCCACGAAACGGTTGATCCGGCGGCTGGCGCTTAGCCGCACGTTCCGGCAGTCCGGCGAAGTCTCTTCCCGGGCCGCGACCGTCGATCCCTTCAATCGCTGGCTGCACCACTATCCGACGCGCCGGCTCGAGGCCGAAGGAATTCGCGATTCTCTGTTAACGGTCGCAGGTCGGCTCGACCGAAAGCTCTATGGCCGGCCCATCAATCCGCCGCGGCAGGTGGAGGATGCGGCGAAGCGATTGTTCTCCGGTCCAATCGACGGGAACGGCCGGCGCTCGATCTACCTCGAAGTGTCGATCATGGACCGTTCGAAGTTTCTCCAGAGCTTCAACGCCCCCGACCCCAAACTACCCACGGGTCGCCGCGACGAAACCAACGTCCCCGCCCAGGCGCTGGTGATGCTCAATGATCCCCTGGTGCTGGCGATGGCCGACCACTGGTCATCCCGGCTTCTGGCGGATGACAGTCCGTTGATCGAGAGCCGCATAGAATCCATGTTCATGCAGGCGCTCGGTCGCCCTCCCGGCAAGGAGGAGCTGCCCCGCTGGATAACGATGATCGAAAGTCTCTCGACCGGCGACAACGTTCTGAAAGACCGCGACGCCTGGAAGCACGCAGCGCACACGATGTTCAACTTGCAGGAATTCACGCACTACAGATAAGCGAGCGTCGCATTAAGGATTTCCGATGACACCTCTTCGTTCCATCACTCGACGCGAGATCCTGCAAGCCGCATCCACCGGCTTTGGCTGGTTGGCGCTTGCAGGTCTGCTCGCCGAGGAGGGGCGGGCGGAGGGCAAGCCACACTCGCCCGGACCGCACTTTCCACCGAAAGTCCGCAGCATCGTCCTGTGCTTCATGGACGGCGGCCCGAGCCATGTGGACACGTTCGATCCCAAGCCGATGCTGAAGAAGCACCAGGGAGAGAAAGTCGGTGATCATTCGACGAACGCGCTCTACGCCGACCGAAATCGGATGTGGCTCCCCAGTCCTTGGGAATTCCGGCAGCGAGGCGACAGTGACCTATGGGTCAGCGATTTGCTCCCGCACATTGGCGGATTGGCCGATGAGATTTGTGTGATCCGTTCGATGGTCGGCCATCTGCCGCTGCACGGGCAACAGAACCTGCTGCTGCATACCGGCCGTGTGACGGGACAGCATCCGAGCCTCGGTGCCTGGGTCTCGTACGGTCTGGGGACCGAGAATCGCGACCTGCCAGGCTACGTGCTTTTGAACAACGATTGGGTGCCCAACGGCGGCATGGAGAACTTCGGCTGTTCGTATCTGCCAGCCAGTCATCAGGCGACGATGGTGCGTTCCAAGGGATCGCCCGTCGACAACATCGTGCCCGCCGACCCCGCCGATTTGCAGCGCCGCAAACTCGACCTGCTCGCCGAACAGAACGCCGTCTTCGCAGGCAAGACCTCGGACGCCGAAAAGATTGAGGCCGCGATTGCCAACTATGAGACCGCGTTCCGCATGCAAACAGCACTGCCGGGATTTGTCGATATCAGCGGCGAGCCCGCCTATATCCAGGCGATGTACGGCATTGGCTCGTCGGACGAGCATCAGAACTACTACGCGACGCAGTCGCTCCGCGCGCGGAGACTGGTCGAAGCCGGGGTTCGCTTCATCGAGATCACGTGCCCCAGCTTCGACGGCAACAATTCGCCCTGGGATCAGCATGGCGCGCTCAAGGCGAACCACGAGAAAAACGCACGGATCACCGATCAATCAGTCGCCGCGCTGATTCGCGACCTCAAACAGCGCGGCCTGCTGGACGAGACGCTCGTGGTATGGGCCGGCGAAATGGGACGTACTCCGCACAGCCCTGGCAAGGACGGACGCGATCATCACATCAATGGCTACTCAATTTTCCTGGCAGGCGGCGGCATCCGGGGCGGCATGACCTACGGAACAACCAACGACTTCGGCGAAGCGGTTGCGGAGAACCCCGTCACGATTCACGACATTCACGCTACGATCCTGCATCAGTTAGGGATCGATCATGAACGTCTCACTTTCCGACACGGTGGCCGCGACCACCGCCTGACCGACGTGCACGGTACGGTGTTGCGCGAGATTCTCAGCTGAGATGCCGAATGGAGACAGGGAGGGAACCCGTAATGCTCGATCATCGTGATCGCCATCGAACCTCCCGCCGTGACTGTCTGCGACTTGGACTTGGGGCGGCCAAGGCTGGGGCCGCGACCGCGCCACTGCGGGCGCAACGGGATGCAGGAGCAACACAGCAACCCGCGCCCCAATCGGTCGCTGCCCTCGTGACCACTTAGACGCACAACTCCCGCGCCGACGTGATTCGATGGCCTTCCAGCAACTCCGAGGACGTTCGCTCCGACCGGCTCGGATCATCGCCCTCGCCCTGGCCGTCGTCAAGCTGCCCGTGGATGGCACCAGAAAGGTTCACGTGAACTCGTCTGCCTTGCTCTTGTTCTCGCTTGACCTTCACACCAGCGCCATTTCATTTCCGCGGAGCGAGTGCCTTCTCGACGGCCAGGATGCTTTTGGCCGCATCAATGAGCTTCTGGTTCCTCTCTGCCGCCAAATCCTGGAGTCGGCGAAAGGCCTCGGTTTCATCAATGCCCGTCAGCTTCATGAGCAAGCCCTTAGCCTGTTCGATCAACTTTCGATCGGCCAGAGCCTGCCGGAGATCTTTGCATTCGATTTGTAACGCTTGGAGTTCCGCAAACCGGCGGACGGCGATGCTGATGGCGGGCTGCAGATCGGCCAAGCCAATGGGTTTGACCAGATACGCCTGGACGTGGTCGGCTTCGGCCCTCGCGATAAGTGCCGGGTCGTGATAGGCGGAGACGAGAATCACGGGGATGGGCCGGTCGCGGCAGATCTGGCACGAGGCTTCAATGCCGTCCAGCTCGGGCATCTTGATGTCGGTAATGACCAGATCCGGCTGCACGCGGCGGCAATGCTCGACGAGCTCAGCACCGTTCTCCGCGACGGCGACCACCTGATGACCAAACCGCGGCAAGACCTTTTCAAAGAAGTCCCGCATTTCGGACTCGTCGTCCGCAACTGCAATCCGCAATTCGCCTGACATAGATCACCTTTTGGGCAGCCGAATTTCGATCGTGGCCCCGCCCGGCGAACTGGCCGTAACGGACCCACCATGAGCCTGCACAACGCGCGAGGCAATCGCCATGCCGAGCCCAGTTCCTTTCGCCTTTGTGGTAAAAAAAGGCTCGAAGATTCGCTGCTGCTGCTCGGCGGATAGTCCCGGGCCCTGGTCGCTGATGGCAATCACGATCTCCTCGCCTTGGTCGCTATAAGCTGCCGTGCAGGACAGGGCGACCGGAGCTCCCGCTGGCGAAACCTCGAGTGCATTTTCAAAGATGTTGCGAAAGACCTGGCCCAAGAAGAACCGATCCACGCAACCCGACGGATCGCAGGCAAGTTGTTCTTCCAGCCGGACGGCAGCAGCGGGCTGAGCTTGGGTGACATGAATCCACACTTCATTCCACAACTCACGCAGATTGCATGGCTCACGCCGCAGGTTCACCGGCGCTGCCCATTGGCGAACTTCTTCGTAAAGCCGGTGCAGATCTTCCTGCGCGCGCTGCGCCCGGGCGACGAGTTGGAGCGCATCCGGACGATCCTCCAAGTCGAGCGTCAACATTTCCAAGCAGGCCTTGCTGCGTTGCAGAGCGTTGCGACTTTCGTGCACCAATGCGGCCATGGTTTCGCCGATCGCTGCGAGGCGCTGCGACTGGCGCGCCCGCTCTTCGGCCTGCTTGCGGGCGGTAATGTCGTGCAGCGAAATCAGGTGCAAGCCAGGAGCAAAACCTGCCACGGCCCGGTATTCCACATCGATCGCCAGACCATCCTCGCGTAATAGCTGGCACTCACCGACGTTGCGCCCATGGGCGAAGAAATCTTGCCGCTGCGCCGGCCGCACCCGGCCACCGTGTGACACCTGAAAAGACGACAGGTGTTGGCCGCGTAGCGAGCGGGCGGCCGAACAGAACCTCGCACAAGCCGCCGGATTGATGGCCACCACGCGATCTTCGTCATCCAGGATGACCAGCCCGTCGAGCGTGTTTTCAAACAGTGCTCGGTACTGTTCTTCGCTGCGGGCCAGCACATTGTTGAGGCGGGCAATTTCCTGCGCGTCGTGCTGGCGCCGCAAGACGCGCTGAACACTGGCCAAGAGCGCGGCGGGATTCACAGGCTTCAGGATATAATCGACGGCGCCGCAGCGCAACGCTTGAATCGCGCCCTCGATATCCGCATATCCTGTCACAATGATCACCGCCGTGTGCGGGGCGCTTTCCTGGAGCTCTGGCACGACTTCCTCGGGAGAGCCGTCGGGCAGCTTGCGATCGAGTAGTACGAGCGCGACTTCGTCCCAGCACTGTCTTTCGAAGAGTTCGCGGACTGTGCCTGCCACTTCGACGCGCATCCCATCGAGTTCCAGGATGTCGCTTAGGTTCAAACGCGTGTCCTCGTCGTCGTCCACGACGATTACCACGGGGCCGGCAACGGCATTAGACGTGCTCGGGAGCATAACGATTGACGAATTCAATTCGGCGGCTGTTTTTGGCTGGAAAGGTTCTGGACTGTCGCCAGCAGCCGTTCAACATCGAAGGGTTTGTAGCAGACGGCATCTGCGCCCGCCGCAATCGCCTCTTGCACCTTGCCTTCCATCTCGGCGGCGTAGCCGGTGATCAGCACGGTACGCACGCTGCGGTCAGCATCTTGCAAGGTGCGCAGCACTTGGGCGCCGTGACCAGTCGGTAGTTTCATGTCGATAAGCACCACTTGAAACTTATTCTGCTGGATGGCCCGCTCGGCATCGGGAACGTCATGGGCCAAGTGCACGCGCAACCCGCGCTCGCGGAGCAGGTCCCACAGGTTGTCGCACAGGTCGCAGTCGTCATCGACGACTAGAATCTGGCGCATCTCGGCGGCCTGGGAGACCAGCCCAAGCAAGGCTTCAATATTGACGGGCTTGGGTACAATTTGCCACGCGCCGGCGGAAAGTACCGATTTGGCCGTATCGCTGCTGGCATAGGCGGTCACAACGATTGCTACCGTGCCGGCCGAAATCTGCCGGATCCGACGGTAGAGTTCCAGGCCGTTCATGCCCGGCATACGGAGGTCCAAGAGGGCGATATCGTAGGGACGCTGCTGGAACAACTCGAGCGCGGCAAAGCCGTTAGGGGCAGTGTCGACCTGATAACCCAGATCGCTCAGGATATCGCTCAGATTCGCGCAGGTATCCGGTTCGTCATCGACAATCAAGATGCGCGGTTCG
>JALORD010000384.1 GCA_025459145.1 Pirellulaceae bacterium
CCGCCTTGGGACCCGTCGTCAAGATTGGTCTGAATTACGCCTTTGCGAGCTTCGACGAGCCGCTGCGGTATGCCGGTATGACGATGTGCATCGTCTTCCTGATCGGCCTGTTTGTGTTGCCTTTCCTCCCTGAAACCAAAGGCAAGCCGTTGCCGGAATAGCACCGCATTCGGCGCTCGCTCTGCAGTTGGCCGAATGCGGCTGAAGACTTTTCGCCGTCCGCCTACCGATTCGCCAGCAGCGTCTGGCGCGATTGTTCGCGGCGGTAGAGTTCGCTGGCGCGGCGCTGGCGGGCGACCGCCTGCGATTGGCTCTTTCGCTCCTGGCGATACTTGGCTTTGGCGGCCGCGATCGCCATTTGCTGCCGCAGGGCGGCGGCTTGCATTTGCTGAGCCATCATCACGTCGTAGGCCCATGAGCCCGGCCCGGTGAGCAGTGTCCCCGTGCTGCCGGCGCTGCCTGCCGCGGCGGTCGTTGTGCCGCTCGCCGACTGACCTCCGCCGCCGCCGCCGCGGCATTGTCCCCAGGCATTGCTACTGGACACCACCACAAGCGCAAGGGCGACCGCACCCAACCCCATGAAGCGTTTCATCCGCAGCCTCCTCCTCTCGATCGCCGGCCAGAACGGCCGCGGGCGAGAGCGTTCCGCACGATTTGCCCCTGTGCGGCCCGTCGCCGAGAATCCGGCGACTCCTCTGATGGGTCAATTGATACGTCCACCCCACAAAAATCCAGTGCGGAGGGCCGCAGAATGTCGTGCCGCCGTGGGAGATCGACCGATAGTGTCCGCCAGACAGCTGGCGAGAACCTGCGGATTGCCAAACGGACTAAACGCCCCTTTCGCAATAGCGGCCCAGGTTCTATGATGACAGGCTTTCCGTGATCCTAGACCGATCGACATAAGCGCGGGTGCACCCATGCCCAAGATGAAGACCCACAAGGGGACCAAAAAGCGATTTCGCTTGACAGCCACCGGCAAGGCGAAGCATCGCTGCGCGGGGACGAGCCACCTGGCAACGCGGATGTCGAGCAAGCGGAAGCGCAATCTGCGCGGCACTCGCGTGCTGCACGATTCGGTCCTGCATCAGATCACCGCTGCTTTGGGTAAGTACAGCAGCTAGTTTGCGAGTGGCTCGTAGCGCGAGCCGCTCCACCAAGCATGCGGGCAAAACGCTCAAATCAGGGGATTTGAGGGCCTGGACATGCCAACCATAAGGATTTCATTCGATGCGTGCCTCCAAAGGTGCCGCTCGTACGCAGGCCAAGAAACGCCTGTTTAAGCGGGCCAAGGGTTTTGTCGGCGGTCGGCGGAAGCTGTTCCGCACAGTGAAAGAAACGCTGCTTCGCGCTGGCAAGTTTGCCTATCGCGACCGGCGGGTGAAGAAGCGGGATTTCCGCCGCCTCTGGATCACGCGCCTCTCGGCCGCCTGCCGCGAGCGCGACATCCGCTACAGCCAATTCATCGCCGGCCTCGAGAAGGCCAACATCCAGCTCGACCGCAAGAGCCTGTCGGAAATCGCGATTGCCGATCCGCCGGCCTTCGATGCGGTCGTGGTGCTGGTGAAGAAGGCCCTCGGCCTGTAGGCCGCTGCGGGTGATCCAAATTTTTGGCCAAACTTTTTTGGCCAGACTGCTGGCCAAACTGCTGGGAGCCGGGGGCGTTTGGCCGCCGGCTCTTCCCGCTTAGCCTCTCGCGCTCATGGCTGCTCAATTCCTTGCTGACCTGGATGCGCTCCTGGCCGAGGCCAGCGCCGCTTTCAGCGCCGCTGCCGACGGCGAAGCGCTCGAGGCTGCCCGGATCGAATTCCTGGGCGCCGCCAAGGGACGCCTGAAAGCAGTTCAGAAGGGGCTGGGCACCGTCGCCAAAGAGGACAAGCCGGCGGCCGGCAAACGGCTGAATGAGGTGAAGGAGGCCATCGAAACCGCCTTCACGTCCGCCAAGGATCGCCTGGAGTCGGCGGGACCTGCCGCCGCGGGCGGGGCAAGGTTCGACCTGACGCTTCCCGGCCGCCCGCTCCGCGTCGGCCGGCTGCACCCGATTTCGCAGACGATCGACGAACTCAAGGACATTATGGGCCGCCTCGGCTTCACGCCGGCCGAGGGTCCCGAGATCGAAGACGAGCGGCACAATTTCGAAGCGCTCAACATCCCGCTCGAGCACCCCGCCCGCGATCCGCTCGACAATTTTTACCTGGCCGTCGCCGCGGCTGGCGCCGGGACCGCGACCGCTCCGCCGCACCAGGAGCATGCCGCGCCGCTCCTCCTCCGCAGCCAGACCAGCACGGTGCAGATCCGCGTCATGGAGCGGCAGCCGCCACCGGTGCGGATCATTTCGCTCGGCCGCGTCTACCGGCCCGATGCGGCCGACGCCACGCACTACCCGATGTTCCACCAGATGGAAGGCCTGCTGATCGATCGGCACGCCACGCTGGCCGACCTGAAAAGCGTCCTGCGGATGTTCGCCACGGGGTATCTGGGGAGCGATGTGCACGTTCGGTTCCGGCCGTCGTTCTTCCCCTTCACCGAGCCGTCGGTCGAGTGCGACTACTACTGGAACGACCGCTGGATCGAATTCGGTGGCGCGGGAATGGTCGATCCCAATGTGCTCCAGGCCGTCGGCTACGACCCCGAAGAGGTGAGCGGCTTCGCCTTTGGCCTGGGGGTAGAGCGGCTCTGCATGCGGCGGCATGGCATCACCGACATCCGCGAGTTCTACAAGAACGACGTCCGGTTTTTGCAGCAGTTTTAAGCGAGGTCGCCAGGCGGCGCCGCCCCCAGCAATGGCCGCCCGCGGTACGTTGTATCAGGGCTCTCTTCGGCCTCCACGGCCTGCCTCAACCAAATCCGACCCGACCATGATCGTCTCCTGGAACTGGCTGAAAGATTATGTCCCGCTGAAGGATGCTCCGGCGGATGTCGTCCAGCGGCTGATGATGGCCGGGCTCAACCTCGAGTCGACCGAACAGCTCGGGACCGATGTCATTATCGACCTCGAGGTGACCAGCAACCGGCCCGACTGCCTGGGGCACATCGGCATCGCCCGCGAGGCCTCGGTGCTGTACGGCTTGCCGCTCTCGATCCCCGAGCCGACCGTCGCCGCGACCGATTTCTCGTCCGAGCGAATTACCGACGACCTGCGGAACTATACGAGCGTCGAGATTCAAGCGCCCGATTTGTGCCCGCGGTATGTGGCCCGCGTGATACGCGGGGCGAAGATCAAGCCCTCGCCGTCGCAGATGGCCGTTCGGCTGGCGACGATCGGCCAGAACGTCATCAACAACATCGTCGATATCACGAACTACGTGATGATGGAGTGCGGCCAGCCGCTGCACGCCTTCGATTTTCAAAAGCTCGCCGGACGTAAGATCATCGTTCGCCGCGCACGCGCGGGCGAGACGCTCGAAGCGATCGACCACAAGACCTACACGCTCGACGGGCAGATGTGCGTGATTGCCGATGCCGAGCGTCCGGTGGCGCTGGCCGGCGTCATGGGAGGCGCCTCGAGCGAAGTCACCGAGTCGACCACCGACATCCTGATCGAAGCGGCCCAGTTCGCCCCCCTCTCGGTCCGGCAAACGGCCCGCAAACTGAAGCTGCACAGCCCCTCGTCCTATCGTTTCGAACGCGGCACCGATCCCGAAATGGTCGACTGGGCCAGCCGGCGCTGCTGCGAGCTGATTCTGAAGCATGCCGGCGGCGAACTCGTCGAAGGGGTGATCGACGTCGGCCCGCCGCGTCCCGAACGGACGCCGATCGTGCTGCGCCTCGCGCAGCTGGAGCGAATCCTGGGAATCGAGATTCCTGCCGAGACGGTGCGCAAGATCCTTTCGGCGCTCGGCTGCCGGGAGCAGGCGCACGACGCGAAGGCGCTGACGACGGTTCCCCCCAGCTGGCGACGCGACCTCGCCCGCGAAATCGATCTGGTCGAGGAAGTCGCCCGCATTCACGGCTACGACCAGATTCCCGAGGACGTCAGCGTCCCGATGACCGCGTCGCACCGGACCGACGACGATCGGCTGCTGGCCAAGGTGCGGCATCTCATGACGGCGGCCGGCTTCGACGAAGCGATGACGGCCAGCGTCGTCCCCGAGCGCTGGTCGGCCGCGTTCAGCCCCTGGACCTCGGCTGAGCCGCTGGTGACCAGCACGCCGATGCTCGAAGGGGCCGATCGCCTGCGGCGGAGCCTCATCCCCAGCCTGCTTGACGTCCGGCGCATCAACCAATCGCTCAGCAATCCGGTCATCGAGCTGTTCGAAACGGCGCGGATCTACCTGCCGCAAGCAGGCGGCCTGCCGCGCGAGCAGTGGACGCTCGCCGCCGTGAGCGGACAGGAGTTTCTGGTCGTCAAAGGTGCCGTCGAAGCGCTCCTGGCCGCACTGCATGTGGCGGAGCCGCTGGCGCTGGCCGAATATCCCGATCCCTTGTTGACGCCCGGCCTGGGCTGCCGGCTCTTGCTGGGAGACCAGTTGCTCGGTTTCCTGGGCGAGCTCTCGCCCGCGGCTCACAAGACGTTCAGTCTCCGCGGACCGACGACGATCGTCGAACTCGATCTGGGTGTGCTCGCCCAGCGAGCGCGGCTGGCGACGCACTACAAGCCGCAGAGCCCCTATCCGACGATCGCCCGCGACATCAATCTGATCGTCGCCGAGAGCGTCCGCTGGGCCGACATCGCTGCGACTGTCAGAGCCACCGCCGGCCAGGATCTCGAACGGCTGGAATGCCTCGACGCAGCGTATCGCGATCCCGAGAAGGACGGCCCCGGCACCAAACGGCTGCTCTTCTCGTTCACGCTCCGCCCGCAAGACCGGACACTGACCGGCACCGAGGCCGACGCCGTCCGCGACGCCGTGGTCGCCGCCTGTTCCGAGCGGCATGGCAGCCGGCTCCTGGCCTGACCGCGGCTCCTAGCCTGACCGAACGTCTTTAGCCGCTCGCGGGCGGCATCAGCGATCGTCGCCGCGAATCGCTGCGTGAATCGCCTCCCACAAAGCCAAGCGGGCTTCGAGCGAGGCCACCGCCGCGTCTTCGGCAGCCCGCCACTGCGCTGCCTCATCGCCGCAGATCCCCGCGACCAGCCGCCCCGCGGCCGGTCCGTGCTCGTCGCCATCCAGGGCAATGTGCCGCACCAGGTAGTATTGAAACGGAGCGAGCGTGCCTCCGGTCTCATCGTTCAAGTGATCGACAATCCGCTGAAACACGCCCGGCAGCAGATCCTCGCGGCCGAACGTAAACGCCGCCGCAATGCGCGGCAAGCTTCCCGACTCGATCTCGGCAAACGTGCGCTCGACAAAGCGGGCAATCGGCAGCGGAACCTCGGTCTCCGCGAGCGCTTGCGAAACGCTG
>JALORD010000050.1 GCA_025459145.1 Pirellulaceae bacterium
CTAAGGCTTGCGGCCCTGGGATGATGCCGTGCATCGTCGTCGCGATGCACGTAGGCGTTGTTTGTCGAAGCACGGCTTCGACCTACGTTGGTGGACGTTGCTTACAGCGTGCGGCGAGGGCGATTTGAGGTGAACGTCGCGCTTAATAAGCTCCTGGCGTTCACCTGAACGCTGCGGCGGAAGTTGCTGCCAGAGAAAGACTTGCGGCATGGCTGAACGCCGCGGGAAAGCGGCGAACCCCCGAAAAGCGTTCAGGCGTTCACCTCAAACGTCGGCCGCGGGCAATCAAAACGGATCAACCCCTAGGACGATGCCGTGCATCGTCGTCGGAACGCAAGTTGACGTTGCATGTCGAAGCACGTCTGGCGCTTGCTGCGGGGCTGCTGCGGGGTATACGAGGCGGGAGCCTCGGTAGCGTGCTGGCTTCGCGTGGTACTGCTCTCCAGATTGATATTGCCCGAGTTGAACCAGTTAGCTTGAATAGCCCGCGCAATACGCGGCGGCCGTGCTGGCGAAGTCCGCATCGGCGACAGCGATTCCATCCATTTCCAGGGGAACTTGAAGTGAAGTCTCGAAGTTCGCGACTGGCGACCAGTGGTTTGGTCATCGCTGCGATTGTGCTGATGCCTGGTCTCGCGGGAGCGGTTTACTATGCCCTGGGACCTTCCAAGGACGAGTGGGGCCTCAAATACGCCGTGGAAGTGAGCGCCGCCGACAATGGCAAACTGAACGTCCACTTCACCCTGGCAAGCGAAGGCCGACTGAAGCCGATCTATTCGGCCACCGTGATAGCTTTCAGCAATCCGGGTCCGGACGGCGGCCGCTCGTATCTGGAAAAAGCGCAAATCGATTTGAAGCCGAACCAGGACGGCCAGCTCGCGGGGCAAACGCAGATCCACCAGAAGCACGCCGACCGCGCGATGATTCGGATTCTCACCCTCACAGTCGATGGCCGGCGGTATAAGTCCGCAAGTTATTACGACATTCCGCTCCAGAAGTTTCTGAAGAGGACTCCGGTGGCCGACTCGCCCAATGCGCGAGCAACGATCGCATCACCGCCGGCAACGAGCATCTCCAAGTAAGGACGGCTCGACGCCGATCGGCCCAGGTTGGTGCCTCCGACCTGGGTCTGGAGCACGCTTCCGCACGTTGCCGCGGGCGCATCGTTCGACGATCCGCAAAATGAGTACGAGCAGGAGTGGGACCGGCGGACGTCGGCCGTGGGCCCCTCTCCGGCTTACTTAACGATTCGCGCGCTTTGCCACTGGTCCAAGGCACCAATCACGGCCCCCGCCGCGGAGTACTGGCAGAGATTCTGCGCGAGCCAGAGTACCAACATCTCCGGCGACATTTGAAACGAGGCGAATGCGAGCAGGAATACCGGCATGCTCCCCACCAGGAACAGACCGACGCCAAACGCCAAGCCGCCGCGCCAACTCGTCGGAAGCTGACAGCGAGCCCGCAAGATCAAAAACATCGCTGCGAAGACGGGCCCAAACCAAAGCGGATGGACCAGCATGTAGATCCACGTCCAGCCGTCCCAATCGCGATATAGCGGGAGGTTGTCGAACTGGGCGAGAATGTGTGGTGCCCAGGCTTTCACTCCCCAGTGAAACGCAACGCCCACGAGCAGCAGGACGACCGCCGCCACGACCGAGCACAGGATCGGTTCACGGACCTTCATTCCGGGTCCTTGCCTCTGGAGTGAGGCGGGCTCTTATGCTTGAGGAGCGGGAGGTCGCAATCGCATGTGCGCGGCTACTCTACCTCGTGAATCACCAGGATATTCTGGGCCATCGGGTAGAAGTTGGTACCAGTGACAAAGACGATTCGGTCGCCGACTTGGATCAGTCCCTGTTCGCGACCCCACTGGTCGATGAAGGCTCGGAGCTTCGGCCCTTCGTGGACCGGCGCGCCGGCCAGCGGCGTAACGCCCCAGTAGAGCGCCAGCCGGCGGAGGACATTCGTCGAATCGCTGACGCCGATCGTCGGCACGAAGTCGCGCTGTTTGCTGCGGAGGCGGCAGGTTCCGCCTCCGCGGGTGGCGATCACGAGGAGCCGCGCCCCGAGCGTTTCGGCGATCTTGGCCCCGCCGCTGACCGCGGCTGCTGTGACCGGGTGCACGTCGCCGGGAATCTGTTCGACCGCCCGGAGCGGATGCTCGGCGAGGAACGGCTCGGTCGCTAGCATGATGCGGTTCATGGTCTCGACGCTTTCGACCGGGAACTCGCCGATCGCCGTTTCGCCCGAAAGCATACAGGCGTCGGCCCCGTCGAGGATGGCGTTGGCCACGTCGGTCGCTTCGGCCCGCGTCGGCCGGCGATTGTGGTGCATGCTGTCGAGCATCTGTGTGGCGACGATTACCGGTTTCCCCTGCCGCTGGCACTCGGCGACGATCCGTTTTTGCACCACCGCGATCTCGGCGACGTCCATCTCGACCCCCAGATCGCCGCGGGCCACCATCACGCCGTCGGCGGCCGCCACGATCTCGGCCAGCTGGGTCACCGCCTCGGGCTTCTCGATTTTGGCGATCACCATGGCGTTCGAGCCCTGCGAGCGCAAGAGCTCCTTGAGCAGGAGCACATCGACCGCCTTGCGGACAAAGCTCAGGCTGACGAAATCGATCTCGCTGCGGGCGGCGACGATCGCGTTGGTCATGTCCGCTTCGGTCAGCGACGTGACGCTCAGTTTCGCGCCGGGCAGGTTGATCCCCTGCCGGCTGCGGATGATGCCGCCGCCGGTCACCTGGCAGCGGACCTCGCCGGCCGCACGGCTGATCACCTGCATGCTCACCGTGCCGTCGGCCAGCATGACGTTGTCGCCGACCGCCAGCTCGTCGATCAGCGGAGCGTAGGTGCAGGTCAGTTCGTCCGGAGCACGGCTTTCGCTGCCGCGGACGAAGCGGAAGATCTGGCCGACTTCGCAAGTGGTCGGATCCTGCGGCAGTACACCCAGACGAATCTTTGGCCCCGCCAGATCCATCAGCACGCCGATGGTCGCACCGGACTGGCGCTCGGCCTCGCGAATGGCGGCCAGCATTTCCATCCGATCCGCTTCGGTGCCGTGGGCCGTGTTGATGCGAAACACGCTGGCGCCCGCATGGATCAGCCGGACGAGCATGTCGACCGAATCGCAGGCCGGGCCGACGGTGGCGACGATTTTGGTGCGAGCGCGAAGAGTCGGCGAAGGTGCGATGGACATGGTGGGGTGGGCGCTTGGCGAGCGCCGTATAGGGTGATGGGGACGCCTCTTGCGGCCGCCCGTCCGACCGAACCCTACCCGCAATCGACTATACTGCCCCGTTGTACGCCAGGGGAATGAGGTTCGGGAAGCCCCCCGCGGCCGCTCTTGGTCGGCGATCTTCCTAACGAGGCTTGTCCGGCTGGTGAATTGATTCAGCGGCGATGTGGGCACGGCGCCCGCCAGGATCCACGGATGCAGACTCCGAAACAAACTCCTGAGCGAGATGCACCGACGCCGGAAGCGGGTGCTAGCGCTCGACACTTGGGCGCTCGGCAATCCAGCGCTCGTCGCCGGCTTGCGACGTGGGTGATCTTGGGAACGGGTGCCGGGGCGGCCGCAGCACTGTTGGTGCTGGGGCTGGTCAGCATGGTCCGTTTCGATGCGCCGCCAACCCTCACGCCGGAGCGGTACTACGAGGCCAAAGCGCAGTGGCAGGCGGCCGCCCCGCCGAACTACGACATCGAGGTCGAAATCACCGGACCGCAATCGGCCCATTACCTCGTCAAGGTGCGACGCGGCGAGCCCACGGCAGCCGAGCGGAACGGGGTGCCAATCAAGCAGCGGCGGGTCTATGGCACTTGGAGCGTGCCGGGAATGTTTGGCACGATGAGCCGCGATGTCGAGGCGATCGAGCGCCGCGCGGCGGGAAAAGCTGCGGCCGACGAACAACAACTGGTCCTACGGGCGGAGTTCGATCCTGTGTACGGCTATCCGGCCCGCTACGAGCGGATCGAATGGGGATCGGCCCGAGGAAGCACATCAGCCGCGGCAATGTGGAAGGTCACGCGGTTCGAATTGGTCGATCCCTAGCCGCCAAGCAGCGAGCACGCGATGTCCGGGGAGCGGAATCAAAACGCGGAACCTGGCGCGAGGCCCAATGGCCCGATCGATCTCAATCCGTACGCTCCTCCGCAGGCGGTCGGCAGCGAAGCGCCTGATGCGAACTGCTCGTTCTGCGGCCGGCGCGCGGTCGACGCGGGGAGCCTTGTCCAATCGCCCCGCGGGAACTGCTACATCTGCCTGTCGTGTGCGCAGATGATCTCGGAGATGCTGGTCGCGGCACAGCCGACGCGCGGGCAGCGGATCTTCGAGCTCATCGTGTTTGGCGGGGCGATCTGTCTGGCGATCGGACTGTTCATCTGGGATGCATTTGTCTCGGAATTTCCGCAGGTGAGCCGCTGGTTGACGTTGCCGATGGTTGTGGCGCTCGTCGTGTGGCTCGTCGCTTTGGTGCGGCGCGTGTTGGCGGCCCGGCCAGCGGAGCGAAAGCAGGGTTAACGTGGAAGGTCGCACGTCGCAAGAGCCAACGCGTCGAACGTGCTCGATCGGCGTGAATCTGCGGCAAACATGCCTTCGTCGACGCCAGGCGGTGAGAGGATTCGCCGGTAATTCCTACGGCGACGTCGGCAGCGGGAGCGGCAAGCTACAGAAACCGGCGCCGCCGTTCATCGTGGCCGTTTCGCCGTCGTCGGGGCAGCGAAACGGCGGCTCATGGTAATTGTCGCCAAAGCAGACTCCCAGGGCCCGGGCCGCCTGCACCGCCGAGCAGTTCGGGCAGACCGACGAGAGCTTGATCGCGTCGATGATCGGCACGTCGTTCATGTCCGGCGGATGGAACGTGACCATGTGGCCGAATTTCTTTTCGACGATCAGCCGGACGGCGTGGGCTCCGTACTGCGTGGCGAGGACACGGTCGAACGTGGTCGGATTCCCGCCCCGCTGCAAGTGTCCCAGGACGACGGTGCGGGTCTCTTTCCCGAGCCGCTTTTCGATCTCCTTGCCGACAAAGTTGCCGATGCCGCCCAGGCGGACCTGCTTCTGGCTCTCGGCTTTGTCCTGCGTAACGAAGCCACCTTCAGGTAATTCGGCCCCTTCGGCCACAACGACCAGCGTGAACTTTCGCCCGCGCTGCTCGCGGCGGATGATCGCCTGGCAGACGTCCTCGAACGTCCAGGGAATCTCGGGAATCAGGATCACGTCGCCGCCGCCGGCAATTCCCGCGTACAGCGCGATCCAGCCGGCATGGCGGCCCATGACTTCGAGGACCATCACCCGCTCGTGGCTGGCGGCGGTCGTGTGCAGTCGGTCGAGTGCGTCGGTCGCACAAAAGACCGCGCTGAAAAAACCGAACGTGAACGCCGTGCTCGACAGGTCGTTGTCGATCGTCTTGGGAACGCCGACGACCGGAATCCCATGTTCGTGGAACTGCTGGGCCACCGCGAGCGAGCCGTCGCCGCCGACGCAGATCAGCCCAGCGATGTTGAGATGTTCGACGGTCGTCTGCACGCCGGCGATCAGCTCCGGATCGAGCTCGAGGCGATCGTTCACACCGACCGTGGCGGCGAAGCGGCCTTTGTTCGTCGAGCCGAGGATTGTGCCACCCTGGCTCAGGATGCCGGTCGTGGTTTTGTGCGTGAGCGGAATGTAGCTCACCGGGTCGACGAGCCCCTCGTACCCTTTCAGAAAGCCGACGACATCGTAGCCGTGCGTGTTCGCACTTTTGACGACCCCGCGAATCACGGCGTTCAGGCCGGGGCAATCGCCCCCGGCTGTCAGGATTCCGATACGTGGGGTGCCGGACATGTCGCTCTCCAGATTGGAAAAAACTGGTCAATTCTAGGTTACTGCGGCCAAAGCAGGGGGGCCCGCTCGTCGATCCCAATCGCATCTTGCGTTAGGACCCCTACCGCCGGAACATGGAGAGGAGTTTTTGAGTTTCATCCAGGACCGGTCGGGCTGCAAGTGGAGGGGGAAGACGAGGAAGTGCTGGTGGCTAGTAACGGTAGAGGGATCCAGGCCTACGTATGACCAACCAATGACAAGTGACCAATGACAGTTTCAATGTATCAATCTTCACGCTGTTGGAACTTCGTGATCCTGCCGCTGGCCGCGCTTGTCGCGGCGGTTGGTGCGATTCAGCCGCTCGCTGCTGAGGACGTGACGCAGACCGACGTCTTCGTCTCGGGCGAGGAGGGATACCACACGTATCGGATTCCGGCTCTCGTGGTGACTCCGCAGGGGACGTTGCTGGCCATCTGCGAAGGGCGGAAGTCGGGGCGGGGGGACCATGGCGATCTGGACCTCGTGCAAAAGCGAAGCACCGACGGCGGGAAGACCTGGGGAAAGCTCGAGCTGATTCACGAGGAAGGGGGAGACGCGAAGATCACGATCGGCAACCCGTGCCCCGTCGTCGACCAGTCGACCGGCGTGATCTGGCTGCCATTTACCCGCGACAACGATAAGGTGTTTGTCACGTCGTCGAAGGACGATGGGCAAACCTGGTCGCCGCCGCGCGAGATCACCGCCGACGTGAAAGCGAGAGACTGGAACTGGTACGCCACGGGCCCGGGAAACGGCATTCAGCTGACGCAGGGGAAGCATCAGGGCCGGCTGGTGATTCCCTGCGATCATCGGGTCAACGGGGATAAGGACGCGAAGGACAATTGGGACAAGTTGGGCCGGTCGCACGTCATCTATTCCGACGACCACGGTGAAACGTGGAAACTGGGCGGTTCGACCGATTTTGCGATGAACGAGTGTGCGGTGGTTGAACTGGCCGATGGGACGCTGATGCTCAACTGTCGCAGCTACCGAGGGAAGGCGTGCCGCGGCGTGGCGCTCAGCAACGACGGCGGTGTGACGTGGGAGCCGACGCTCGACGATCCGAAGCTGGTCGAATCGGTCTGCCAGGCGAGCCTCGTTCGCTATGGGTTCGCCGAGGAGAAAGACGGTGGGCAGGCGCTGCTCGTGTTCTCGAATCCGGCCGTCCCCAAGGGACGCACACACTTGACGATTCGCCTCAGCACCGACGAGGGCAAAACCTGGCCGCACGAGCGTCTGCTCCATGCCGGCCCGTCCGCCTACTCGTCGCTCGCGGTCTTGCCCAGCGGCCGGATTGGCGTGCTTTACGAAAAGGGGGGCTACAAGACGTTGACTTATGCCGAGTTTTCGCTGGATTGGGTGCGGGAGGCGAGCGATGCCAAATAGCGGCCCGAGGATCGTACGATTTCTGGCGTGTGTCATTGTGGCGGTCGCAGTGCGCGGCTTGGCAGCCGACGAGCCCGATCGGTCCCCCGTCGATTTGGTCCTCGCACCCGATGAGTCGTGGCTGCTCACGGTGAATCAAACGGCCGATACGGTGTCGCTCGTTCGCGTGGCCGACGGGGCCGTGCTTGATGAGGAGCCCGTGGGCGAACATCCCATCGGGATCGCCCTGGCGCCGGACGGTAAGTCGCTGCTCGTGAGCTGCCATCACGCGGGAATCGTCGAGCTGCTCGAAGTCCGCGATGATCGGCTGGCCAAGACCGGCGCGATCGAAGTCGGCTTTCATCCGCACGGGATTGCAATCGCTCCGGACGGCAAGCTGGCTTACGTCGCGACGACCGCGAATGCCCAAGTCGCGGTGCTCGACCTCGCGGAGCAAAAGGTCGTCGAGCGGATCGACGTCGGCCGCTGGCCGCGGCATGTCGTCCTTTCGCCCGACGGTTCGCGCCTGGCCATCGGCACGAGCGGCGATCGGGGGGTGTCGATCGTCGATACGGCCACTCGCCAGCAGGTCCACCGCGAGGCATTTGTCGGCCTCAACATCGGCCATCTCGTGTCGACCAAGGACGGCGAGTCGTTCTATTTCCCGTGGATGGTGTACCGGAACAACTCGATCACGCCGGGCAACATTCGCCTCGGCTGGGTTCTCGCCAGCCGGATCGCCCGAATGCGGTTCGATGGCAGCACGCGCCGCGAGGCGATGTCGCTCGATCCGCCGGGGCAGGCGATCGCCGACGTGCATGGCATCGACCTGACGAGCGACGACTCGCGGCTCGTCGTCTCGGCCAGCGGCACGCACGAACTGCTGGTCTACGCCACCGACGGACTGCCGCTCAAGGACTATGGCAGTACCGACCACGTCGATCCGGCGCTCGCCAAGGACGACCAGCGCTTCTTTCGGATCGAACTGGGGGGCCGGCCGATGGGGCTCGAAGTCGGTCGCGACGACCGGACGGTCTACGTCGCAAACTACCTCGACAACAGTGTGCAGGTGGTCGACCTCGCCGACCGCCGCGTCACGCGTACGATTCCTCTTGGTGGACCCGGACAGCCGTCGCTGGCCCGCCAGGGAGAGGCGATTTTCTTCGACGCCCGCCGCAGCCTCGACCAGTGGTATAGCTGCCACACCTGTCACTACGAGGGAAACACGCAGAGCGTCCTGACCGACACACTCAACGACGGCACGCCGTTCACATTCAAAACCGTCCTGCCGCTCTATAACCTGCCCGAGACGGCCCCCTGGACCTGGCACGGCTGGCAGACCGATCTCCGGGCCGGCATGCGGAAGAGCCTCGGCGACACGATGCTCGGGCCGGAGCCGACTGAGGAAGACGTCGACGCGATGCTGGCGTATTTCCGCGAGCTGAAGGCCCCGCCGAACCCGTTTCGCGCGGCCGATGGCTCGCTAACAGCCGCGGCCGAGCGGGGAAAGGCTGTGTTCGCGAGCGACAAGGCGGCCTGCGCCACCTGCCACAGCGGCCCGCACTTCACCGACGGCCAGATTCACGACGTCGGCCTCGGCTCCCGCCGCGATCGGTACCAGGGCTACAACACGCCGTCGCTCAAAAACGTCTACAGCCGGGTAAAGCTCCTGCACGACGGCCGGGCGGACACGCTCGAGGCGGCCCTCACCGGCTCGCACTCGCCCGAGAAGGTCTCCGGCACGGGGCCGCTCAGTGCGGAGGAACTGGCCGATCTCGTCGAGTATCTCAAGACATTGTGAACCGTCATTCTTGGCCGGCGATTCAGTAGGTCTCGCTTGCCGAGCGAGACCTGGAGCGGCCGGAGCTCTCGCGACGCCAGGTTCCGTCCAGCAGACGAACCTACAGATGGCTTCCCCAGCGTATAATGGGCCGATTCGCGCCCCAATTCGCCAACCCCCATCGCGGTCTCTCCCTTCCGAGCCTTCCATGCCCATCACGACCGGTCGCCAGCAGGCCGATGCCATTTACCTGCATCCCGATGACAACCTGTGCGTCGCCGCCCGCAATCTCGAAAAAGGGCAGCGGCTGGCCATTGCCGGGACCGAAATCACGCTCGCCGAGAACGTGCGAATCGGCCACAAGATCGCCGTCCGGCCGATCCAGTCGGGTGACTACGTCCGCAAGTACGGCCAGATCATCGGCCAGGCGACCGCGGGAATCGCCCCCGGGGGCTGGATCCATTCGCACAACCTGATCAACGGCGAGTTCGTCCGCGATCACGCCCCGGCCACGGCGATTCCGCCGCCGCCACAGCCGATCGTCGGCCGGACGTTCCAGGGCTATCGCCGGGCGAGCGGCCGGGCCGGCACGCGGAACTATCTAGCCGTGATCAGCACGGTCAACTGCTCGGCCAGCGTGGCCCGCTACATTGCTCAGCACTTTACGCCCGAGCGGCTGGCCGACTATCCGAACGTCGACGGCGTAATCGCCATTCGCCACCACGGCGGCTGCGGGATGCAGTATCAGGGGCTGCAGCACGAGATGCTCAACCGGACGCTGTCGGGAATGGCCCGGCATCCGAATATCGGCGGCTACCTGCTGGTGGGCCTGGGCTGCGAACAGGGGGCGATGGGCTACCTGCTCCAGTCGCAGAATCTGATTCAGATCGGAGCAAACGGCTCATCTGGCAAATCGAAAGCCAATAGCCCGCCGGTCCTCTCGATGCAGGATCTGGGGGGCACGGCCAAGACCGTCGCTGCGGGGATCGAGCGGGTCAAAGAGCTGTTGCCGCTGGTGAACGCAGTTCAGCGGGAGCCGATTCCGGCCAGTGAGATCGTCCTGGGAACTGAATGCGGCGGTTCGGACGGCAATAGCGGCGTGACGAGTAATCCGGCGGTGGGCGTCGCCTCCGACATGGTCGTCGCCTCGGGTGGAACCGCGGTCCTCTCCGAGACGACCGAGATTTATGGGGCCGAGCACCTGCTCACGCGGCGGGCTGTCAACAAACAGGTCGCCGACAAATTGCTCGAGCGGATCAACTGGTGGCTTTGGCACACCGGCATCTACGGCGTCGAAATCGACAACAACCCCTCGGTGGGCAACAAGGAAGGGGGCCTGACGACGATCGCCGAAAAGTCGCTCGGCGCGGTAGCCAAGGGAGGCTCGACAGCGCTCGCCGAAGTCTACCACTATGCCGAGCCGATCACCGCCCGCGGCTTTGTGGTAATGGACACGCCCGGCTACGATCCGCCGAGCGTCACCGGGATGGTCGCCGGCGGCTGTAATGTGGTGGTCTTCACGACCGGCCGGGGAAGCTGCTTCGGGATGAAACCGAGCCCGACCATCAAGGTAGCCAGCAACACGCCGATGTACGAGCGGATGATCGACGATATGGACATCAACGCGGGTGAAATTCTGGCGGGCCGGAGCGTCGACGACGTCGGCCGCGAGATCTACGACAAGATCCTCGCGGTGGCCAGCGGCGAAAAGACCAAGAGCGAGGCGCTCGGCTACGGCGACGATGAGTTTCTGCCCTGGCACATTGGGCCGATGCTGTAAAGAAGCACCAATGACTGAGCATGACTATCTCCGCTTCCTCCGTCCCAAGTGGAGCTAAGGAACGAAATTTCGGATTTGACCCCGCACCACCCGTGAGCCACATCCAGGAAGCGTTCTCTTGATCATCGGTCCCATCTTCACCCGCGAGCTGGTCACGGTCCCCCGCCGTCCGCAGCACTTCGTCTTCCGGGCGGTCTACGGCACGGCACTGCTCGTCATGATGACGACGGCCTTCCTGGTGATGTACGCCACGAAGAACGCGTTCACGATCAGCGACATGGCCCGCTTCGGGTCGATCCTGTTCTGGATTCTCGCGCCGCTGCAACTGGCCCTGATGACGTTCCTAGCCGCGCTCCGGGCCGCGAGCAGCGTTTCTCAGGAGAAGGATAAGAAGACGATCCTGCTGCTCTTGATGACGCGGCTCACCAATCACGAGCTGGTGCTCGGCAAGCTGCTGGCAAGCCTGCTCGACATCCTGGTGATGCTGGCCTCGGCGGTGCCGATCTTCCTTTTGCTCACGCTGTGCGGCGGCGTCTCTCAGGCTCAGGTGGCGCGCGTGTTTCTGGTGACGCTGGCCACCGTCCTGGCCGCGGGAAGCCTCGGCTCAACCGTCGCGCTGGCCCGCGAAAAGACGTTTCAGGCCCTGTCGATGACGGCGCTCATCCTCGTAATGTGGATCGGCCTGTGGCAAGCGGTCTACGCAGTCGGCGGCCAGCAAGCGATTGGCGGCGTTAGCGTGGCGACCATCGCCACCGCGGCCAGTCCGCTTCTGGCGATTCAGGTCGCAGCGCACCCGTTTCGCGACGCCACTTCGTTCTGGTCGGGCGGCGACTCGCTCTACATCGTCGTCGCCCTCTCGATCGCGGCGGTGCTCAACGCATGGGCGACTTGGAAACTGCGGATCTGGAACCCGGGCCGCGAACTGATGCATCGAGGGGATGTGGCCGAGGCCGAGAGCATCTGGGGAGCCGATCACGACTTGAGCCCTGGACGATCCGACCTGAGCGCTCCCGCGGGAATTGCGGCAGCCCGCGCCGGCCATGTCGACGCCCGCGTCCGCCAAGTCAGCCAGGAGAGCCGGCAGGTCTGGGACAATCCGGTCCTGTGGCGGGAGATGTGCACTTGGGCCTACGGCCGCAAGGTTCTCGTCATCCGTGCGGCTTATCTCCTGCTGTTCGTCCTGGCGGGCGCTGGCATCTACTTCACGATCGAGAGCGGCGCGGCCTACGAGCGAGCGGGAGAAAACATCGTCCCTCCAGCCGCCCTGTCGCTAGCGCCGTTCATCGTCGTGAGCCTCGTAATCGTCAATGCCCTGGCGGTCACCTCGATTACCAACGAGCGGGACGGCGGCTCGCTCGATCTGTTGCTGGTAACCGACCTTTCGCCGCGGGAGTTCATCTTCGGCAAGCTGCTCGGTGTGGCGTACGTCACCAAGGAGATGCTGGCGGCCCCCTTGATTCTGGCGCTGGTGCTCTGGCTGGCCGGCGGCGTCACCTTCGAGAACTTGCTGTATCTGGTGGCGGGCCTGGCCGTGATGGACCTGTTCGTCATCATGCTGGGGGTTCACTGCGGCCTCAACTACGCCAATTCGCGAACGGCCATCGGCGTGAGCCTGGGAAGCGTGTTCTTCCTGTTTCTGGGCGTCGTGACGCTGATCCTCTTTATGATCAGCTTCAGCGGCAACTTTCAGACGCAGCTCGGTCCGTTCTTGGCCTTCATCGTCGGCGGCAGCGTGGGGCTCTTTGTGGCCTTGGGGATCCGCAACCCTTCGGGGGCGATTGGCTGGGCGTCGCTCCTCTTGCCGTTTGCCACGTTCTTTGCCGTCACCAACTTCCTGGTCGATCACACATTCGAGACGTTCCTCGTCACAGCGTTCACCTACGGGTTTACGACCGCGGCCATGCTCGTCCCGGCTTTGAACGAATTCGACGTGGCAATGGGGCGCACGAAAGCGGGAGGGGAAGAATAGCGGCTATCGCAGCCTCCGCATGCCAGCGGCGGCCGGCTCATGCAGGACTTCGTCCATGCGCGATTTCGTGATCCTGCCAGATGCGAATCGCGAAGGCACGAAATGGCTCGCGGAGTGAAAGGACCGCACGGCTCGAACTAGGCGACGGTCCAGGTTTCACCGCTGTTGAACAGGGCGTTCAGGTCTCCTTCGCCCTTCTTGGCGCGGGCCGACTCGATCTGGCGGTTCAGCTCCACGTCGTACTGCGGAGCAACCACGTCCCGGAAGACGCCGATCGGCTCGGGAAACTCCGGATGCCGCATCCGGCTAAGCAGGTAGGCGAGCGTCGGCTCCGGGGACTTCTCGTCGTGGAACAGGAGGTCATCCGGGTTGATCCCCTTGCCCAGCTCGACGATCTCGGGCTCCGTGCCGTTGAGGCGGATTCCCTTGTCCTTGTTCTTGCCGAAGATGAGCGGCTTACCGTGCTCCAGTTCGATGGTCGTATCTGCCTTAGTCGCCTTGGCGGAGGCGTACTCCCAGGCGCCGTCGTTGAAGATATTGCAGTTCTGGTAGATCTCCACGAAGGCGGTTCCCTTGTGCTCGGCAGCCCGCTTGAGCACCTCGCCGAGGTGCTTGATGTTCACATCGATCGAGCGGGCGACGAACGTCGCTTCGCAGCCGATGGCCACCGAAAGCGGGTTAAGCGGATTGTCGATTGCGCCGAGGGGAGAGCTCTTCGTCACCTTGCCCAGCGGCGACGTCGGCGAGTACTGCCCCTTCGTCAGGCCGTAGATTCGGTTATTGAACATGATGACCCGCAGATCGACGTTGCGGCGGATCGTGTGGATAAAGTGGTTGCCGCCGATCGACAGGCCGTCGCCGTCGCCGGTGATCACCCACACCTGCAGGTCGGGCCGCACGCTCTTGAGGCCGGTGGCAATCGCGGGGGCGCGGCCGTGAATGCTGTGCATCCCGTAGGTGTTCATGTAATACGGAAACCGGCTCGAACAGCCGATGCCGCTGACGAACACGATGTTTTCGCGCGGGATGCCGAGTTGCGGCATCACCTTCTTCATCTGGGCGAGGATCGAGTAGTCGCCGCAGCCCGGGCACCAGCGGACGTCCTGGTCGGAGGCAAAGTCGGCGGCGGTCAGCGGGGCAGGAGCCGGAGTGGCAGTGGACATGGAAGTATCTGCGAATGTGGAATGATTGATTTGAAGTCTGATACAGTGATCCTGGAGTTCGTTAGCCCGCGCTGTCACCCGCCCCAGCCAGAGCGGCAACGGCGGCGCCGGTCCCCTCGCGGCCGGGCTGGCCATTGCTGGACAGGCCGAGTTGCTTACGGATTTCGTTGATCACTTCCTGGACAGCAAACGGCTTGCCTTGCACTTTGTTGAGTCCCTGCGCGTCGATCAGGTACTTGGCCCGAATGAACATTCGCAGCTGTCCCAAGTTGAGCTCGGGGATGAGCACCTTCTTGTAGCTCCGCAGGATCTTTTCGAGGTTCCGCGGGAAGGGGTTCATCCACCTCAGGTGGCAGTGGGCTACCGACAGCCCCTGCTCGAGACACGCTTCCACCGCCGTCTTGCACGCGCCATAGGTACCGCCCCAACTCAGAACGAGCAAATCGCCGTTGGCCGGTCCTTCGACTTCCTGCAGCGGGATTTCGAGGGCGACGTTTTCGACCTTCTTAGCCCGGGTGTTCACCATGTGCTGGTGGTTGGCCGGTTCGTAGTTCACGTTGCCCGTGACATCCTGCTTTTCGAGACCGCCGATCCGGTGCATCAGTCCCTTCGTACCGGGAAGCGCCCAGGGCCGAGCGAGCAATTCGTCGCGCTTGTACGGCAGGAACTTCTCGCCGTTTTCGATCGGTCCGGGATGCTTGATCTCGATCTTGGGGAGCGTCGTCACATCGGGAATCAGCCACGGCTCGCTGCCGTTGGCAATGTAGCCGTCCGACAAGAGGAGTACCGGCGTCATGAATCGGGCGGCAATCCGCCAGGCTTCCTGGGCGACGTCGAAGCAATCGGCCGGGCTGCGGCACGCCACGACCGGAACGGGCGCTTCGCCGTTACGGCCGCAGATCGCCTGGAACAGGTCCGCCTGCTCGGTCTTGGTGGGCAAGCCCGTGCTCGGTCCGCCGCGCTGAATGTTAATGATCAGCAGCGGCAATTCCAGCATCAGGGCCAGGCCGATCGCCTCTCCTTTGAGGGCGATCCCCGGGCCGCTGGAGGTCGTGATCGACATGTGCCCGCCGTACGCGGCGCCGATCGCCGAGCAGATGGCAGCGATTTCGTCTTCCGCCTGGAAAGTTCGCACGCCGTAGTTTTTGAACTTCGACAACTCGTGCAGGATGTCGCTGGCTGGCGTGATCGGATAGCTGCCGAGGAACAGGTCCTTGTTACTAAGCTTGGCCGCCGTCATCAGGCCGTAAGCCAGGGCGACGTTCCCTGAAATATTCTTGTAAGTGCCCGCCGGAAGCTTGGCCTTGTCGATTTGGAACGTGCTGGCGAAGGCATCAGTCGTTTCGCCGTAGTTCCAACCTGCACGCAGGGCCTTCGTGTTGGCTTCGATGATCTCCGGCTTGGTGGCAAATTTTTGCTGCAGGAACCGGATGGTGGCATCCATGTCGCGGCCATACAGCCAATACACGAGCCCTAGCGCGAAGAAGTTTTTGCAGCGGTCGATTTCCTTCTGGCTCATGCCAGTGTCTTTAAGGGACTCGCGGACGATCTTCGTCATCGGCACCTTGAAGAGCTGGTAGGTGTGCTCCAGCACTTCGGAATCGAGCGGGTTCCCCTCGTAACCCGCCATCTCGTTATCTCGTTTCTCGAAGTTGTCGACATTCGCAATCAGAATTCCGCCTTTGCGAAGATCCGTCAAATTCGTCTTGAGCGCCGCCGGATTCATGACGACCAGGGCATCGAGCGAGTCGCCTGGCGTAAAAATGTCCGTGCTGGAGAAATGCACCTGAAATCCCGAAACGCCAGCCAGCGTGCCAATTGGTGCGCGAATTTCGGCGGGATAATCGGGAAACGTCGAAACGTCGTTTCCGAGGAGCGCCGAAGTGCGCGTGAACTGCTCACCCGTTAGCTGCATCCCGTCGCCCGAATCGCCGGCGAAGCGAATCGTCGCGCTGGGAATGTGCTGGACTTCTTTGTGAGTGACAGGTGCTTCCGGAGCAGTGGTCGTGGACATGATTCTGGCAGTGGCCTTTGGCTTGTGTTTCCTCGCGATCCGGCAAGTGCGCCCGTCGCGGGAAGCTAGGAGTATTATTTCATCGGCTCAGGCGGGGACAACGCAGCGGGCGCTGTCGAGCGTTGCGGCTTGTGGCAGGCGGGGCGAAAGAAGAAGGCTTCCTTCGTGCGGGCTGGAACGGACGGTCCCATCTCTAAATCGTAATACTAAATATTACTTGTGGAAATCATCCACGTGCGTTGTGGCTTTTGCCGGTGAGTTCTGTGTAGCTGTCAAATGTGCCGGTTAGGCCCCTTCACGCGCGCTGGGCTTGTAATGGGGCTCGGGGGGCAGCGTGTACACAACCTTTGGGAAGTGTTCGACGAGGTAATGCAGGATATTCGAAACCTTCAGCACTCCCTGCACTTTGCCATCCTGGTCAACAATCGGCAGCCGACGGAACCCGCCGGCGCTCATCAGGGCTATGGCATGCCCCACCGTATCGTTCATCCGGAGGGTGACCGGATTTTTGATCATGACGCTAGCGACGGGTGCACTGAGGTCGGACCCTGCCGCCAGCAGCTTGAGGGCGTCGCGCTCGGTAAAGATGCCGAGCAGCCTTCCGTCGAGGCAGATCATCGCCGCGCCGGTGCGAACCTCTTGCAGCATTCGCAGGACGCTGCGGATCGGGTCATCCGGCGCAGCACACAGCGGTTTCGCCGGATGGCAGTGCTCTACCGTTTCGGTCTCAAGATGGAGCTGAAAGTCCACTGGAAAGCCCAAACTGGCGCGGGCGGACCCGAAAGCCGGGATGCTCACCGCTGCCGTAACCCGGAAGTCCCCTTCCGGTGACTCTAGGGAAAATAGTACGCCGAAGCTCTCGGGCTGCGGGGAACCAAGCTCCCTTGTCGACGCCAATCGTTATGATCGGCAGAACTCCCCTCAGACTACCACCCTCTGTCAACGGGGGCAAGACATGTGTGGCGGCTGGTAATTTCAGTAATCCGGGCCAGACAGCAACCACCGGGAACCCCCGCCGCGTTGGTTTTTCGTCATTGGTCATTCGTCACTCCTATACGATTCCCGCTCCCGCAGAGCCCCGGCTGTCAGGTCAACTTGCTATCCTAACTCGTATGGCCAAGACGCTCGTCCGCAGCCCGGAACTCATGAATCGCGACGACACGGCGCTGCTCGTCGTCGATGTCCAGGAAAAGCTCCTCCCGCTTATTCCCGGGAGCGCGCAACTGGTCTGGAACATCCGCCGGCTCTTGGAGGGGGCCGCGGCGCTCGGCGTCCGCACGCTGGCGACCGAGCAGTATCCCCAGGGTCTCGGGCCGACGACCGCGGAGCTGGCCAAGCGCCTCGAAAACATTCCCGCCAAGCTGGCCTTTAGTTGCGGCGAGTGCGGTGAACTGTTCACGGGGTTGGCGGACCAGGGAATCTGGAAAATCCTCGTCTGCGGAATCGAAACGCACGTCTGCGTGAGCCAGACGGTCCACGATCTGTTGGGCGAGGGCTTCCGCGTCTACGTGGCAGCCGACGCCGTCGGCGCCCGCGGCCCGCTTGACCACGAAATGGCCCTCCGCCGGATGGACTCGGCCGGTGCCACGCTGACCACCACCGAAGCCGCCCTCTTCGAATGGTGCGAACGAGCCGGCTCGCCGGAGTTCAAAAAGATCAGCGCACTCGTCCGCGAATCGCCGCCGGGGTAGTCCAAGGGTGTCAACCATGGAGCACCAATCGCGAAAGCTTGGCGGTGCCGCAAGCGTGAACATACTTGTGCTGCTTGCCGTAGTGGGCATGACCGCCGATGCGTCGTTCGCTCAAGACGGCCTGCGGCGCGAGATCCTCGCGCGGTGCGAGTCGAGCAGCTACCCCGA
>JALORD010000385.1 GCA_025459145.1 Pirellulaceae bacterium
TCCCAACTCACTCAAAAACCGCTTCATCTCTTCCCGCGTCTCCGTAAGCTCCACCTCCAGCCCCTCAATCTCCGCCTGCAACGCGGCGATGTCGATTTCAGCTTCCTCCTCCGACGTATCCACATAGCGCGGGATATTGAGATTGAACTCGTTCTCCTCGATCTCCTTCCGCCTGGCCCGGTAGGCGTACTTCGGAACGCTGTTGAACGTCCGATAAACGCCGACGATCTTTGCGATGTCCTCCGGCCGCAGCCGGCTTTGCTTCTTGTCGTCGGCGAACTCCCGGCTGGCGTCGATGAACAGCACGTCCGTCGTCTTGCGGCCCTTGTGGAAAATCAGGATCGCCGCCGGGATGCCGGTGCCGAAAAAGAGATTCGCCGGCAGGCCGATCACCGCTTCGAGCAGGTTCTCCTCGATCAGCTTCTGCCGGATCAACCCTTCCGAGCCGCCCCGGAACAGCACGCCGTGCGGCACGATGACGCCGATGCGGCCATCGTCGGCGAGCGCGATTTCGATCATGTGGGTGATGAAGGCGTAATCCCCCTTGTTCTTGGGCGGGATGCCGCGCCAGAACCGCCGATGCGGATCGTGCCCGGCGAAATCGGCTCCCCACTTGTCGAGCGAAAACGGCGGATTGGCGACGACCACGTCGAACTTCATCAGCGAGCGATCCTCGACCAGCTTGGGATTGGTGATCGTGTCGCACCATTCGACGCGGGCGGCGTCCTGCTCGTGCAGGAACAGGTTCATGCGGCAGAGCGCCCAGGTGCTGCCGTTCGACTCCTGGCCGAACAGCGAAAAATTCCTGCTTGGCTGGCCGTCCTCGTCCTTCACCTCCCGGGCAACGCGAATCAGCAACGAGCCGGAACCGCAGGCCGGGTCGCAGATGCGGTCGCCGGCCTTCGGCTGGACCAGCTTCGCCAGCAACGTGGAGACTTCCGGCGGCGTGTAAAACTCGCCCGCCTTCTTGCCCGCTCCAGCCGCGAACTGGCCGATGAGGTACTCGTACACGTCGCCGATCACGTCGCGGTGCCCGACTCGCGAGGGCCGCAAGTCGAGCCGGGTATCGTTGAAGTCTTCGAGCAGATGCTTCAGCCGCCGATTCCGCTCCCGGGTCTGCCCCAAAGCCGGTTCGGAGTTGAAATCCACGTTGCGGAACACGTTTTCGAGCTTGGCCTTGTTCGCGTCCTCGATCCTCTCCAACGCCACGTTGATGAGTTCGCCGATGTTGGGGGCGTCGCGATGGGCGTAGAGATAATCGAAATCGCACTCGTCGGGCACGACGAACCGCTCGCGATTCAGCGCCCGCTTGATGCGCTCCGGATCGCCCTGGTATTTCTCGTGCAGTTCCCGCCGCTTGTCCTTCCACAGATCGGACAGGTATTTCAGGAACAGCATGGTGAGGATGTAGTTCTTGTACTCGGACGGATCGACCGCGCCCCGGAAGGTATCGCACGCCTTCCAGACAATCGCGTTGATTTCGTCCTGGTTAAAACCGTTGGCCATGTCAATCGTCCTTTTCGGCGAGCGGGGGACGTAAGTCCCCTGTTTCTCGCATCAACTTCCGGGAAACGGCCTGTGCGAGCAGGCGGCGCTTCTCCAAAATCGCCGCGCACAGGCGGCGTTCGCGATCGCACAAATCGTTGAGACCGAGTATTTGCCGCTGCACGGCGAGCGGCGGCGCCTCGATTCGCAATTCCTCCACGTCGGCGCGGGAAACCATCGGAACGTGACTGCCCCGGTGAAACGGCCGCAGCGATTCCTGAAAGTCCGGCTGGTTCAGCGACCACGCGAGATAGGCCGGCAGCACCAGGCCGGGATTCGGCCGGAGGATGAAGAAGTAGCCGGTGGCGATGGTGTTCGGTTCCACCTCGGGAACCAGGACGGCGTAAAGCCGATGCCCGCGACTCAGGAACAGCACGTCGCCGACCTGGACGAGGTACGGCTCCGGGCGGTCGAGGGTCACCGTCACGAGGTCCGCCACGCGAATCCGCAAGTCAGGGTCGATGTCCTTGATCTGCACGACCCGAACGGTCCCGGCCGGGTCGGGCTTCACCTTCCCGCGAAACTGGTAACCCATGCGGAATTCCGCGATGTCCTGAACACGCTTCTTCATGCGAGGCACCTGCCTACGAACAGCATTCTGGTGGGTGTGGCGTTCATTATCCGGTCAACCATCGGTACTGCTCCCGAAACCAGGTTCGGCCAAGTTGCTTCCTCAAGACGTTGACGCGGTGGTTGTGGCACTTGCCGAGCCTTCGCCCGCCGCCGCATGGGCATGGCCGCTTGTTGGCATCGCTTTTCTTCATACCCGCAAGCTGGACCATCCGCACGGCGGCCTGGTAATGCCTCACCCCGAAGACTTCCGCGAAGTCTTGGCGAATTCCCTTCATGCCATGCTCGAGTTCGCCGAACGGAAGCTGGCCATGCTTCTCGCGGAACGAGAATCCGTAAAGGTATGGGATGACGCAGTGCTTCATGAATCCTGACAGCGTCGGCGATTTCTTCAGTTCCAGGTGCTGGCGAACCGGCGATCCTAAACAGAGTCTGCCGTCGTCGTTCGTGTGGAAGTCCTTCGGGATGCGGCCAGCGGTTTCCTTCACGAGCGGCAATTCGCGAGGAAAACTGGGTGGGACGATGATCTCGACTTCGTAGGCGTCGTCGATCCGCTCCAGCCCTTTCGCATCGGCACTGAATGCCAGCGTGCCCGTGAGACGCATCACCCCATTCACGATGGGTCGCAAACTCAGGTCCGGATACGCCAGCAGCAAGTCGTCGAGTTTCCATCGTTCAAACTGGTCCTCTATGTGGCTACGCATTTCGACGCCAAGGTTTCGGTGGAGTCGCGATATGGATGATCGCTGGAGCGGACGTGATGATGCGCGGCGTCGGCACCGCACTCGCGACTTCCAATTTCCGCTGCATCTCGCCGGTCAGGTCCACCCCGAATTTCTGTCGCACAGCGCGAACAATCTCCGGAATCTTGCCGATCAGTTCGGGCAGGTTGGCGATGTCGGTTTTTACCTGCCGATGCCACAATTTGAAGTTGTCTTCAAACCGAGAGTCTTTCGCCCAGCGGTCGGCAAAGTCTTCCTTCGGATTCAGCGGGTTCGGGATGCGAGGCTGGGTCGAGCGAACGAAGTTGGGCATCCGTTCCACGATGTTCGTCAGGGCCTCATACAGTTCCGACTCACCGCTGTAACTGTGTGTGGCGAGCGTCGTGATAATCATGGAGAGCGGCTTCCACTCCGGCGAGTCCTTGAACATCACGTCCCGGTGCCGCTTCAAAATCTGAATGCACCGCTGAAGAATCGTCTTCCACTCGTAGGGCGGAACCTTGTCGATGGAGGCGTAGGCTCGGTTGGCTACGAGGCTGGCGATCTTCTGCTGGGCGTAGGGTCGGAGCTTGCTCTCGAACCATTCGGCGAAGCCAGGCGGGTTGCTGCTTGGCCAGTCGGGATTGATGACTTGGTAACTGCGGTGCCGCTTGTCGGTGATCGCCACAGCGTGATCCGCCAATTCTGGTGGCACGCCGAGCAAGGCAAGTTGCTGGATGAAGGCCAAGTCTTCCGGGACACACGGCAGGATGTCCATGTGGAAGCTGACATCATCGGCGTAGTTCAATCGCCAACAGCGAGGCTTCTCCTCGGCTGGTTCGTTGAAAGAGTGGGCCTCGGCATATCCCTTGATCTCGTCGCCCAAAAGGTGCTTGACGTATTTCTGGGTGACGGCGGACTTCGTCAATACGATCTGGCATACCAGATCAAGGTCGTATTCCTCTCGTGCGAGCAGCGGCCTGATGACCGTGCCGTACCGAAATGACCCTTGCAGGTAGACCTCCGGCGAGAGGTCTGCAACCTTCGACTCTTTGCGATGCAGCCACTTCCCGAGCGACCGGTAGCGATCTGCCGCCTTCTGGTAGAAGGACGGTGGGATGTCCAGCAGTTCCACCAAGAAGTCCAAAAGCCTGTTCAGGTATTCGGCATCCATGTGCATACGTATCTCCTACTTGCTGAAATCAATCGAGTGGAACGGAGCCGCAATGTGCGGCTTGAACTTGGCAGCAAAGTCTGGCGAAAAATGCCGACTCGCATGGGCGGCCTCGCTGAGCAGACGCTCCTCATTAAGCTTGTCGAGTTCGAACAGTCGGTCGGGAACCTGGGGATCGATACGAGTTACCCGTTCCTTCCCGAGTAGGTGCTGGGCCTGCCCTTGAACACCATGACTCTGGCCCCGAAGTGCTACATCAATGGCTGTTTTCCTCCACTGCCAAAGACCGCCGTTGTCGAGCGAATTGAGCTTGTTGGCGACGGGGTTGGTCGTGCCCAAGCTCAGCACGGAAATCGCATCGAGCGGCACACCCAGCATGCTGACGGCTTCGACGATGCCAACCATCGTTGGGTTGTTGGCCCAGACGCCACCGTCGATCAAGCGAATGCAGTCAACGTCTCGACACGCTGGGAAAAAGGTGGGGGCTGCACTGGTTGCAAGGGCGACCTTCCAGAGTGGCTCCTTCCAATCGCGGGTCAGGCGAGGGTGGTGTCTCGTTTTGAAAAGGTAGACCTCGTCCTTGTCGAGGTTGTACGACGGGATGACCAACCGCTTCATACAATCCGCCAACCTTTTCTCCCCAAAGCAATCTTGCAACGCCTTTTTCAGTGGATCCTGGGGATACTTTCGACTCCAGAGGCAACCGAGTCGCTTGTACCACAGTTTCGTCGGGAAAATCGTTGGTCCATGACTGACGTAGAAGTGAACGATCTCACGGGGCTGAAACCCGGCGCCAAGCCCCAGGGCGATGATGCCGCCGGTGGAGGCGCCAACGATCAGGTCGAAGTGATCCGCTACATTGATGCGGAGGTCGTCTTCAATCTTGGCGAGCACCGCCGCCGAGTAGAGGCCCTTTATGCCTCCTCCGTCGAGGGACAGTATCTGAAATCTTGTGGGTTCAGTGCTCATGTTGACTCCAAGTGCGGCGAAGCCGGCGAGAAAAATGCATCATTAAATATACTGCACTGCTGAATGATAGGGGAGGTTCCGGCTAAAGTCAAACGCAGTATAAATAATACTGCAAAATTTATTGCGTCAGCGTCAAAGCTGGCCACTCATGAAATTCACCCGGAGCACAACAGGCTTTTTTAGCCGCGCAAACCGGATTGCCGCCGGAAGTCGTTTCCGACGTCCAATCCGTTTTCACTCGCAACGCCCCGGACTTTGCACCAGCCCCCAGCCGAACACCGGATCCTTGCCGGGCGAGCCCAGATCGCGGGCGCTGTTTCGCAACCGATCAATCAGCGCGGCG
>JALORD010000386.1 GCA_025459145.1 Pirellulaceae bacterium
AAGCAACTGCAAATCCGAAAGAAACCGCAATGAGCCTGCCGCAGCCGCCGTACGAAATCGAAGAGAAAACGCTGCCGCCGCTTTTGATTGCAGCGGTGCGGATGAAGGCGGCTTACAAGGACTGCGGCCCGGCGTTTGCCAAGATCGGCAAGCAGTACCTGTGGCAGACCTGCGGCCCGGCGATGTTCCTGTGTTACGATGCCTGCTATCAGGAAATTG
The DNA here is from genome assembly GCA_025459145.1 of Pirellulaceae bacterium. Taxonomy (GTDB): domain Bacteria; phylum Planctomycetota; class Planctomycetia; order Pirellulales; family Pirellulaceae; genus CAYLLN01. Next base: position 220 of record JALORD010000386.1, read on the forward strand.
CCAACTACGAGGTCTGTTTTCCGGTGAAGCCGGGGACCGCTCCCGTCGAGGGAATCGAGGTCCGCGAACTTCCGGCCGGCAAGTGTGTCTCGCTGATACACGTCGGCCCCTACGACCAGTTGGGCGAGACTTACGCCAAGCTCAAGGCCTACGCCGCCGAGAAGGGCTTTGCGCCGGTGCTCCCCAGCCGGGAGGTATACCTCCGCGGCCCCGGCATTTTCTTCCGCGGCAATCCGGACAAGTATTTGACCGATGTGCAGCTGATGATCGAAGGAAGTGGCTAGTGCTAGTGGCTAGTGACGAGTACAAGTGACAAGTGACCGCATCGCAACTGACGATTGACCACTGACAACTGACCAAGCATGCAACTCGCCGACCGTACCAAAGCGTTCGATTCCAGCGGCATCCGCAAGGTGTTCGATCTGGCCGCGAAGATGAAGGATCCGATCAACCTGTCGATCGGCCAACCCGATTTCGATGTCCCCGACGAGGTGAAAGCCGCGTGCGTCGAGGCGATTCAGTCGGGCAAGAATGCCTACGCCCTCACCCAGGGAATGCCCGTCCTCCGCGAAAAGCTGCAAAGTCGCGTCGACCAAGAATATGGCCACGCCGACCGTAAGGTGTTTGTCTCCAGCGGCACGAGCGGCGGCCTGTCGCTCGCCCTCTGGTCGCTGGTGAACCCCGGCGACGAGGTGATCGTCTTCGATCCCTACTTCGTGATGTACACGGCCCTCACGCAGCTCGTCGGCGGCGTGCCGGTGATCATCGACACGTACCCCGATTTTCGGATCGACCTCAATAAAGTCGCTGCGGCAATCACGCCGCGCACGAAGCTGATCCTCCTCAACAGCCCCGCGAACCCAACCGGCGTGATCGCTTCGCCCGACGAAATCCGCGGCCTGGCGCAACTGGCGGCCGAGCGGGACATCGTTCTCCTTTCGGACGAGATCTACCGCGCGTTCTGCTACGACGAGCCGTTTGTCAGCCCCGCGACGTACAACGACCGGACGCTCGTGATCGACGGCTTTTCGAAGAGCCACGGCATGACCGGCTGGCGGCTGGGCTTTGTCCACGGCCCGGCCGAGATCATCGACACGATGATCAAACTGCAGCAGTATACGTTTGTCTGTGCCCCGCAGCCGGTGCAATGGGCCGGAGCGGTCGCGCTCGACGTCGACATTGGGCCGCACGTGGAAGACTATCGCCGCAAGCGGGATTTGATCTACGGCGGCCTCTCGGATCTGTACGAAGTGACGAAGCCGGGCGGAGCGTTCTACATCTTTCCCAAAGCCCCGGGCGGCAGCGGCAGCCAGTTCGTCGCCCGGGCGATCGAGCGGAACCTGCTGATCATTCCGGGCAACATCTTCAGCCGGCAAGACACACACTTCCGCATCTCATACGCCTCGAGCGACGAGACGATCTATCGTGGAATCGATGTCCTGCGGGATCTGGCGTGACGTCAAACGTGGCAACGTAAATGGAGAACCGAGCGAACCGCGAAGTCAATCCGAACATCGAGACTGCTATAGAAGCAATGGAAGAATTCCGCGAAATTGGGGACGTTGAATGTTCATTGCGAAGCTTGTGGAAGCCTCTTGAAGATTAGGAAATTGGGAGACTCGGCGCGGTGCATGTCATGCTCATGTGGTCTCTATTCCGACACGTTGCGGGGGATTTGACTGAAACTTCGTCGTTGGTCTGAAGATGGTGTGGCGCGGTGAGTGCTGCGGATTAACGCGGAAGGACGCAGATCGAACGAGCAGCCGCGAGTGAGCGTGTTCGATCGGCGTGCATCTGCGGCGAAACCGCCTACGGACTGCGGTGAAACGGCCACACCGGAAGTTGTTCGAGGAACTTTTCGCTCGGCCCCGTGAGCCAGAGGTAGTTGCCCCGGTCGCGGCGCAAGTGTACGAGTTCCGCGAGGCCCGAGCTGGTCAGGATCAGGGCGACGGAGGTGACGCCGCCCCCCAGAGCGATCGAGAGCGACAGGCTGCTGGGGAAGCGGTCGAAGTAGAAGGCCGACGTCACGAGGGCACCGAGCGAGATGAGCCCCGCCGTGAGAAGTACGGTCCGCAGCCGCGTGGTCAGCCAGTGCCAGCGACGACCTACGGGCAAACGGAAGTGGATCGTTTCGCTCCGCAGCAACGAGCCGGGAACGGTGCGCGAGATTCTCGTCGGGAACCAACCGACAGCCGGCTCGCCGGTGCGAATACACAGCGCCGGCCAAGTGGCATCGCGGTGCATCACCACCAGATCGCCATCGCGCCACAGGCCGACGCCCGCCTCAGCAAAATCCTGCTGCGGCTGGGGCACCAGCGAGGGAGCGTAGGGGTTGAGGTCGGCCATGTTCGGCAGCGAGGTCATGGCGAGTGCGGCGGTCTGGGCGGGAAGACGGTCATCCCACTATTGTGATCAGCCGGGGGGCCACGGGGGAAGCTGGGCGAGGAAGCGTTTCCCGGCGCCGGAGAGCCAGACGTAATTGCCCCAACTGCGTTTGAATTGCAACACGTGATCGAATGTGCCGAAGATGGCGATCGCCAAAAACGAGCCAACGGTAGCAACACCCATCAGCGCTGCAGGAAAGGCAACGGGTCGCCACGTTAGCAGTAGCAACGCGCCGGGAATCAGCGGACATCCCGCCGCAAAAACGGCCCACCTGAATCGTTTCACCAGCCAACACCACCGCGATCCCAGCGGCACGGGGATATCAATCTCCTCGCGACGCCACCACGATTCGGGGACCATCCGAACGATCTTTACCGTGTGCGAACCGACCGCCGGTAAGCCCGTCTTTACGCAGCTCGCGGGCCAAGTGGCTTCGACATGCATCACAACGAACTTGCCGTCGTGCCACAGGCCGAGTTCGCTCGGAGCTTCGCGCTCGCGGCGATCGTACGGCTCAGCTACCACCGACGGGGCGTAGGGGTTGAGATCAGTCGCTGGAGACCGGTTCGTCATTGAGGACCATTGTATGGCCAGGGTTCGAGACGGTTTAGAAACTCGCGATGCGCGCCGGCGAGCCAGATGTGATCGCCGCGGCCCAGGGCGACCTGCAGCGGATCCTTCGCCGAGTAATAACCGATGAGCCAGAGCAACACACCGCTAGCTCCCGTCGCCACGGCCGTGCCAAAGATGAGGACATTGACCCAGTCGGTGTTCGACCGGATGGCAAGTGCGGCGAGCATGCTCACCACCATGGCAGCCATGAAAGTCAGTCCCAGTAAGGCCATCCAACGGAAGTGGATGTATCGATCTAACTCGCCCCGGCAGAGCGGCACCAGCAGATGTGTCTGCCGCGAAAGCAAGTCGCCCGGCGATTTCCAGACCAACAATAAATCGCGGGCCCCGGCGGCCGGCTTTCCGGTCACCACGCACACCCGCGGCAAATTCGCCTGCTTATGGATGACCAGCATCGACCCGTCGCGCCACGCTCCGAACACGTCCGTCGGCAGCGGGTCGACACAATCGGGCGAGGCATAGGGATTGAGGCTTTCCGCGGAATCTTTCGACATGACCGCTGCGCGTCTCCCCTCCACTGCCCTGCTCAAATCCGGTACGGCCACACCTCGAGCCGGTCCAGAAACGCCGGATTCACCCCCTTGAGCCAGATGTACTCGTCGGTCATCCGCTTCGGCGCGACGAGGCCAATCAGGGCTTGCCCCGCAATCAGTGTAATGAGCCCGCCGATGAATCCCGCCAGCACGAGCAGTAGATACTCCGGATGATCCGTCTGCGCCGTGAGGACAATACCAATCACCATGAGGGCGATACATGCCAACCCCACTCCCCAGGCGAACATCAGCCGTCGCTGCCGCCGGTCGTACCAGTCCTGCGTGAGCGGCATCTGGATCGTCGCCCGCTTGGTCAGAATCATCGCCAGAACGACATAGATCAGCACGCCCGCCAGGATCGACAAGGCGATCGCCGGATGGTGCCACTGCAATTTCTTCTTCAGCCGCCGCTCGGCCGGCTGATTGCTCAGCAGGCAGATATCCGGCAGGGGCGCGAGCTTGTGCATCACCAGAATGTTCCCCTCGCGCCACAGGCCGGGATACTTGCCCGGCGGTGGCGCGGGGGCGGACGGGGCCGCGTACTTCGCCGGCTGCGGCGCCAGGTAGGGATTGGGCGGCATACCGTCGGCAAACGGATTCTTCCCCGGCTGTTGGCCTTGTCCAGCGGGATACTGTCCAGTGGGATACTGCGGAAATTGCGGATAGCCTGCCATCGGGTTCTACTCGGTGTGCGGGGGTGGAAACCTAGCGGCGCGCAATGGCCTGAGGGAAATTCGCTCAGCTCGCAAAAATCTTGTTCATCCGGGCGGCGACGTCGGTCAGCCAGACGCGGTCGCCTCCCTGAATCTCGGCGGTTCCCCAGCCGGTGTAGCCGATCTTCGCCAGCTCGGCCATCACCTTTGGCCAGTCGACGCTCCCTTCGAGCAGCTTGGCGCTGAAGCCAGCGCCCAAGTTGCCTCCCTCGGGCTGCGTCTTGTAGTCCTTGATATCGAGCTTCTTGATCCGCTCGCCAAGGATCGGCACCCACTCGTGCGGCGGCGAGTAGCGGACGGCGTTGCCCACGTCGAAATACGAGCCAACCATTTTCGATTCGCAGGCGTCGATAAACCGAGCCTTTTCCTTCGGGTCGGTCAAAAAATCGTTCCAGACGTTCTCGATCAAAATCAAGATCCCCAGTTCCTCTGCCAGCGGCGTGGCCTTTTTGATTTCGGCGATGCTCCGCTCCCAGGCCTGTTCGTAGGTCGCGTCGGGCGTCACTCGGCCCGGCACCAGCAGCACGCTGGTTGCGCCGATGTCTTTGGCGAACCGGAGAGCCCCCTGCAGGGCTTCGAGACCCTTGGCCCGAACGGCCGGATCGGGGTCCGACAGCCGCTGCTGCCAGTGGACCGAGTCGACGACGCCGTGGACCGGAAGTCCGCTGGTTTCGATGGCTTTCTTCGCTTCGTCGACGGTGACGGCGCTCGGCGCATCGAGCTCGATCCCGTCAAAGCCCAGCTCCTTGAGCAGCTTGAACTTATCGGTGAGCGTCGCCCCCTCGCGAACCATGCCG
>JALORD010000387.1 GCA_025459145.1 Pirellulaceae bacterium
TCTCGACGCTCCTGGCCGGCCAGTACTGGCTGATCAAGCGAACGACCGGCATGTCGCTGGCCGTGCCCAGCCAGGTCTGGTTCGTCTCGCGGCTGATGCTGTTCCTGACGAATGTTTTGCCGCTGGCGGTGGCGCTCGTTTTGCTCGCGCAACTCGTCGAACGCTTGGGCACGACCGATTGGGGACGACTGTTCGCGATGGCCGCAGCCGCGTGTGCGACATTTGTCACCACGTATAGCGCGACGCTCAACAACCACTCGCTGGCCGCGGTGACGATGATTTTCGCCCTGGCGGCACTGCTGCCGGTTGTCGAAGGGCGCGGCCGCGCGTGGCACTTTGCCGCGGCAGGACTCTCGCTCGCTTTTACCGCCGCCAACGAATTGCCCGCGCTGTCGATTCTGGTGCTCTTCGGAGCGGGGCTCGCGTGGCGATATCCTCTCCGAACGATCTTGTATTTCGCGCCCTCTGTGGCACTGGTCGCGGCGGGATCGCTGGGCACCAACTACTACGCTCACGGCGATTGGCGAACGCCGTACGCCCACCGGCAGGATGGACCGAAGATCGGCCAATTGCCCGATGCGCTGGCCGTGCCGCTCAACGAGAATCAGCTCTCGCCAACAGTGCGCGAGGCACTCGAAGCGGCCGGCCTGCAACTCTCCCGCGAAGCCACGATCACAACCCGCACGCGCGGCGATCGGTGGGAGTTGTTCGATCCGCAGACCCACCGCCGCTATGCCCTGCAGCGAACGCCCGAAGGGGCCAGTTCGCTGGGCATCGATATCCGCCAGTGGGACAACTGGTACGACTATCCGAATACGCACTGGGATCGGGCCACGGTCACCGGCCTCGACCGGGGCGAACCGTCGCCGCTGGTCTACGCGGTGCATTGCCTCGTTGGACATCACGGCATCTTCTCGCTGACGCCGATCTGGCTCCTGTCGGTCGCCGGCTGTGCGATGTGGCTCCGCGGCCAGGGACGATTTGACCTGCGCTCGCTCGAAGTGCGGCAACTCTTGGCGATTACCACGGCGATCATCACCGTGGTCGTCGTCGGCTTCTATCTCACGCGGCCGCAGATGGACCGCAACTACGGCGGCGGGACTTGCTGCCTGCGCTGGCTCGTCTGGCTCACACCCCTCTGGCTGCTCACGCTGCTCCCCGCGGCGGATCGCCTCAGTCAGTCGCGCCTGGGGCGCGGCGCGGCACTCGTACTGCTGGCCGTAAGCGTCTTCTCGGCCCACTACGCGGCAGACAATCCCTGGGCCGATCCGTGGGTCTTCAACCTCGGCAAATGGCTGGGGTGGTGGGTTTATCCGTAGCGACGATGCGGTAGGTACGCATCCGTCGATGCCCCCTTGCGCGCGCTCGCATCTGCGCGAAATTTTCATCGCGCCGGGACTAGCCGCCTTCGTATAAAGCCCGTGAAAGAGGATTCACACGGGCAGGCGACTTTCGGGGCCCCAAGTTGCCCCGCCCGAGTGTTCACCCGTTTACCCAACCATTCTCGGAGATTGATCCATGCGTAAGTTTTCCCTGTTTGTGGCGAGCCTGGTCCTGGCCGGCTTTGCCAGCGTCTCGATGGCCGAAGACAAACCCGCGGCCGACATTGTCGACACGGCTGTCGGAGCCGGCAGCTTCTCGACCCTCGTCACGGCTGTGAAGGAAGCTGGCCTCGTCGAGACCCTGAAGGGGAAGGGACCGTTCACGGTTTTCGCCCCGACCGATGAAGCCTTTGCCAAAGTGCCGAAGGAAACCCTGGCCGCCCTGCTGAAGGACAAAGAGAAGCTGACCGCCGTTCTCACCTACCACGTCGTCCCCGGCAAGGTGATGGCCGCTGACGTCGTGAAGCTGAAGTCGGCCAAGACGGTCCAGGGGAGCGAAGTCACGATTGATGCCTCGGCCGGCGGAGTGAAGGTCGACGGCGCGAAGGTCATCAAGACCGACATCGTCTGCGCCAACGGGGTGATCCACGTCATCGACGCCGTGATCCTGCCGAAGAAGTAGTTTGGTCCAAGCGAAGGTCCATCGAAATAACCGCCAGCCGCTGCCGATCGCCCGCTTTCTTCATTGCGTGGGCATCGGCGGCGGTTTTTCGTTTTCTGCTCCAGCAGCTTGCGGGTTTTCATTTTCTCGAATGTCGAGACACTGGCGACGACGCCCCCTACAATAGTCCGGCTCGCAATTCATACCATTGTCTCGCCGCTTCGCCGCCATGTCTTCCCCCGATTCTGACACTGTGGAGATTCCCCTCGAGATGCAGCAGGCGCGGCGTGCGGAGCCGCAGCCGGCATCGATTCAAGTGGCGGTCGAGCTCGCGGCGGCCACCCACGTCGGGCATGTCCGGTCGCGTAACGAGGATTCGTATCTCGTCGCCCGGGCCGATCGGTCGCTCGAAACGCTGCTCACGAATTTGCCGGATGATGAGGTTCCCAGCTGGGCGGCTGAGCATTCGTATGGCCTCGTCGTGGCCGATGGCATGGGAGGCCACGCGGCGGGCGAAGTGGCCAGCCATGTCGCCTTGCGGGCGGTGCTCGAGAATGTGCTCGACACGGCCGACTGGATCATGCGCGACGCCGGATCGCATCTGAAGCAGATCGAGCAGCGGATCGCCGAACGCTTTGTCGCGGCGGATCAGGCGGTCCACCAGCAGGCGGTCGCGAACCCGCGGTGGGCCGGGATGGGAACGACGATGACGCTCGCCCTCTCCAACGGGCCGCACCTGTTCCTGGGGCATATCGGCGATTCGCGGGCCTATTTGCTGCGAGGCGGCAAGCTGGAGATCCTCACGCACGACCACAGTTTTGCCCAGGCGCTGGCCGATTCCGGAGTCATCGCGCAGGCCGAAGTCGCCCGGCACAGCATGCGGAACGTCCTGCTTCGGAGTCTCGGCGGAGGCCATTCGAAAGCCGATGTGCGGCACCTGATGCTGGCCAGCGGCGATCAGCTGCTCCTGTGCACCGACGGCCTGACCGACATGGTCTCCGAGCTGCAAATTACGGCAATTCTGCAAGCAGGGGCCTCGGCCCAAGCCGCCTGCGACGCGCTCGTCGCCGCCGCATTAGATGCCGGCGGCAAAGACAATATCACCGTCGTCCTGGCCCGCTACGCGTGGCACGGCTGATCGTGACTGCCGCAAAACGGCCGTGATGCTGGCAGTCCCGCCAGGTGGCGTGGGCGAAGCCGATCGGCGGCAATTTGCTCGCAATTCAGGCTACTTGCGAGAAACTTCAGGTGCTGTCGGTGGTTCTATGAGTAAGGCACTGGGATATAGCGACGTGGCGGCAGCAGGCGAAGACGCGAGCGGCCCATGGCGGCCGCCCCTAGCAACCACGCAGCAGCTTGCTACACAGCAAACCTTGCTACGCAGCAAACAAGGTGCCAGGGGACCAGCCAGCGACGGCGGCGATAGTTCGCCGCACGGCCGGCAGACTGGTAATCATTGCACAGGAGACGGGCGCGTGAGAATTCGATGGCGGAATTGGCGAGGTATCTGTTTGGCACTGGCGGCGAGCGGCTTGTTTCTGAGCGCGCCGGCGCTCAGCCGTGCTGCCGAGAACTCGGAAACTGAATCCGCAGCCGCGGCCGAACGGGCCGCCACTGACGACGAAAAAGAGCGCAGCGGCTCGGAGTCGTTCGTGCAGAGAGAGCGCGAACGTGAGGAGCGCACACGAGAGGATCGCGAAGATCGTCCGCGCGACGGCGAAACCCGGGAACGAGCACCTGGACGTCGTCCCGAAGGACGCCCAGAAGGTCGCCCGGAGGGACGCGGAGAAGGTCGTCCCGAAGGACGCGGAGAAGGTCGTCCCGAAGGACGCGGAGAAGCACGTCCGGAAGCACGCGAAGGAGGACGCCCGCCAGGTCGTCCCGGGGCGGATCGAAACATGGGGCCAGGTCGCGGACCTGCTGCCCAGGGACGCGGCCCCCAAGCCCGCAATCCTCAGAATCGCGGCGCTCAGGCGCGCGGGGGTGAACGGGGGCGCAATGCCCAAGGTCGTGGACCCCAAGCACGCGGTCCCCAAGCACGCGGTCCCCAAGCACGCGGTCCCCAAGCACGCGGCCCGCAGGATCGCGGCCCGCAGCGCGGTCGGTCGATGGCGGGACCGCCGCGGGGATTCGGACCGCCTCGCATGGGCCCTGGTGGACCTGGCTGGGGTGGCCCAAGCTGGGGACGCGGACCACGCGGCTTTGGTCCGCCGCCGATGGCATGGCAAGCAGGTCGAGGTCGCGGCTTTGGACCACCAGCCGGTGGTCGCGGCCCGGGCGATCGCGGCCCAGCCGATCGTCCGCGGCCTGAGGGAGGGCCGGACCGAATCGATCAGCGGATCGACGAGCTGAATCGCAAATTGGATGAAGTCCTCCGGGAGTTGCGCCAGCTGCGCGAAGCCCGCGGCCCCATGCGTCGCCCGGATGCGGCCGAACGCGGGCCTCGACCGGAAGGTGATCGCCCCGATCGCGCTCGACCTGATGGTGATCGCCCCGCCGGTGATCAGCCTGACGCCGCCCGCCCTGAAGGAGACCGGCCAATGGGGCCTGGTCGCGGTGGAGAAGGGCGCGGTGGGCCGGGATTCGGCCGCGGCGCCTTTGGCGGCCCCGGCTTCGGTCCTGGCGGCCCGGGCTCCGGTCGTGGTGGATTCGGACCGGGGGGCCCCCGAGCCGTTGGACCTCGCGATGGCGGACCCGCCCGCGGCGAACGCGAGGAGCGTGCTCCGCGAGAAGGTCGGCCTGAGGGGGATCGGCCACAAGGTGATCGGCCCCCAGGAGATCGGCCCGACGCTCAGCCGGAAACCTAGTCCCGCGGTTTGCGTTGATCTAAAGTCCACAGCCGGGAGGTGAAAACCTGCCGGCTGTGAGCATTTCTTGGGCGCATTAGCCGGCTCGCGGATTCAACCCGCCCGCAGACAGCCCCGCCGCGGGCCGCTAAAATCGGGCTACCTTCGGAGCCGCGGCTTTCTCACGGCTTGCCGCCAGCATTCTTGCCAGTTCCAGCCCGCCCACCGCCCATGAGCACATCCACCGTCTTCGATCCGTTCAAAACCCGCGACACGTTCGATTCCGGCAGCGGTCCGGTCGGTATCTACCGCCTCGATCGGCTGGAGAAGGCCGGCCTGGGGGCGATCAGCCAGTTGCCATTTTCGATTCGCGTGCTGCTCGAAGCGGTGCTGCGCAATTGCGACGGATACCAGGTCACGCAGGCCGACGTCACCGCCTTGGCCTCGTGGAACGCGGCGGCCCCCGCGAAGGTGGAGATTCCGTTCAAGCCGGCTCGC
>JALORD010000388.1 GCA_025459145.1 Pirellulaceae bacterium
TTCCGCGAGCAATTTCTTCCACGCCGCTGCCAGCTCCGCCCGGTAGCGCCAAGCCAGAACGCCAACCGCAACGGCCAGCGCCGCATAGAACAAAAGCTTGATCAGCCCCCCGAGTGATCCAAACCAGCTCGCCAGTTGCTGAGCGAACTGCGGCTGTCGTGCCGGACTGCGCGAAGGGGGCGGCGACTTGGTGCGATCGGGCTCGCTACGCTGGGGCTCACTGCGCTCTGGGTCATTGCGCTGGGGCTGCGATGACGAGCGGTTATCGCTCGACTTCGGGGGCGATTGTTTGTCAGGTGTCGACGAACGCGAAGGTTCGTTCTCGCTCGATTGGTTGTCGCCGCGCTCGGGATCATTCGACTTGCCCGACGAATCATCGGCTCGCTGCTGCTCCCCGTTTCCCGGTTGGCGCTGTTTTCCTGGTTGGCTCTGTTTGCCCGATTGACCTCCTCCTTTTCCCGATTCACCCCCGCCTTGCTTCCCGTCTCCTTTTCCTTTTCCAGACGGCGAATTGCGATCGGGCGTTTCGTTCTGTCCCGATTTGCTCCCTCCCTGCTGATCGCCCGATTGCTGCGAATTGGACTGAGGTTGCTGCTCTTGAGCGTGCGAATCGCCTGTTTTCGAAGTCTCGGAATTCGACGACTCGGATTGCGACTCGCCCGACTTGGCCTTCCCGGATCCAGCGCCCTTCTCTTGGGACTCCGTCTGCTGGCCCCCTTCGCGATCCGCCTGTTGGCCTTCCTGCCGATCGGCCGCGCTGCTCGAAGGATGGTTCGGATCGTCCTTCGCTCCCTCGGGACCAAAGGCCAGCCGCGAGGCCTGTCGATCGAGCGCCTCCAGGTCCACCAGGTGGGCCAGCGAATACTCGGGACTGGGCCGCGGCAGGAGCGAAGCGAAGACGAGCGTCGCCACAACCAGCACCAGGCCGACGCCCACCCAACTCGCCGCCATTTCGAGCGGCATCTCCAGCCGCCGCTGCCGCAGGTATTTGCGTAGGCCGAGAAAGCTCGTCGCCAGGAGCAGCAGGAGCCCGCTCGCCACATAGATGACCAGCAGCCAGAAGCAACGCCGTTTGGTCTCCAGATCTCCCGCCGGCAGGAACAGGCCGCCGATTCCAAACAGCGGCAGGGCCGCCAGCGAGAAATAGACGACCCACACGCCCGGCGTGTGCGGCCGCGTATCGGGCTTCACCCACGACTGCCACCACGCGACAAACGCCGCCTCGGGGTTGGTGGTCGCTTCGGGCTGCGCGGCAAGTTGAGTATTCGCCGTCACTGGCTGCGCGCCTTCAATAGGCGGCGCATCGGGATCGATCCCCATCTGCTGCAAGAGGCCCGCTCCCGAGGCATCCCGCGAATCGTCAATGAGCGTCGAATCCCAGACAAGCTTGTGCGTCGCCCACCAGATAAGCGCCATTAGCCCCCAACTCATGAACGGATTGACCGGCACAAACCTGGCCACCGCGATTCCCACCAACACGCCCAGCGGCAGGGCATACATCGAGGCGTAGGCCTGCCCCTCTTCCATCGCGATCCGGGCGATACACACGGCGCCCAGGATGAACATCGCCATCACGAACATCAGCCGCAGTCGGAACTGCCCGTGGTGCATCACCTCGATCAGAAAAAACACGAGGCTGCCGACGAGCAGCATGATCAGCGCCGGCGCGATCGCCACCACCAAGTAGTCGGCCAGGGTTTCGGGCGTGCGGCGGGACATGGGGGGGAAGTGCTAGTGGCTAGTGCTGGTGGCTAGGGGCAACGGAATTCAAGGTTGCAGGTTCAAAGTTCCAAGTTGGGTTTCTCGTTCCAGGTTTCAGGTTTCACGTTTGCGGGAAGTGCTCGACCCAACTGGCAAGTGACAAGTGACAAGTGACCTACCTCAACACCAGCCGTCGGCAAATCTCCGCAATCGACGCTTCATCGCGCAGATGCTGCGTTTCGATTCGCTCGGCCAGAAACGGTGCTGAGGCATCGGCAAACGCTTCGGATTCATACATGTTCAGAATCACCGTCACGGCAAAGCCGCGGCGGCGCAGGTTCGATAGCGCGAGGGCCACTTCGGACGAGCCCGCCGGCAAGATGGCGATCACCGTGGCATCGCGGGGCATCCGGCTGGCCGTCTCTTCGATCAAAGCATCGAGCGGCAAACCCTGCGATAACTCCACGCGGGCCAGCGTCTCCAGGATCCGCACCAGTTGCTCTGGGCCGCGGCGCGTTTCGACCACCAGCGGCGCAAGCCGGTCGCTCGACGTACGCACGCTGGCCGCCGCCATCGCCTCGGCCCGCGAGCGATGGTCGTGCGCCCACCCTTCGGTGCGAATCCGATCGACGGCATCGCGGCCATTCGTCACCAGGCCGACCTGCTGCCCCATCAGATACACCGCGTTGGCGATCGACGCCGCCGCCGTCACCGCCAACTCACTCCGCACCGGTTCGTGTCGCCGCTCGTGGGCCGCGGTGCGAAACTCCATCAGGATCGTCGCCCCCGCCACCGTCGACGGTTCATACACTTTGCTATGCAGCATGCCCGTCCGAGCGGTGGCTCGCCAATTCACTCGGTTCAGCGGATCGCCCGGCTCATACGCCCGCACGCCGCTGATTCGCGTCGGATCCTCGTACAGCCGATAAGTCATTCGCACCTCGCCAATTGGCCGCTTCGAGCTGACATCGTAGCCCGACAGCGGAATCACCTTTGGCATGACCAAGAGGTACTGTGGCTCCGTCGCGACGCGATACCGCCGGTGCAGGCCGAACAGGTCCCCGGTCTCCAGCACGAGCGGACCGATCTGGTAATAGCCGCGGCGGGTCGGCGTCACCTGATAGAGAAACGTCTTGCGGGCCTTGCTCCGCAGGAGCGACAAGTTCACCCGCCGTCCTTCGACAATCAGCCGGGGCGGATCGAACACCAGCGCGTCCCGCGGCAACAAATCCTCGAGCAGAATCCAGGGAATCGGCAGGCTCCCCTGGTTCTGCAGCGTCACCAAGACCGCCACGCGATCGCCAATTTCAGCCGATGACCGGCTCGCCTCCCGCTTGGCCACCAGCGACTCGGCCCAGCGGCGGGTGAGCAGCCGGCTGACGACCAGCACGGCGAGCAGCACATACATCGCATAGGCCAGCAGGCTCAGATTGAAGACCACCGCGACGAGAAGCAGCAAGATCGCGCCCGCCCACCAGATCATCGCTGCAACTCCAAAGAACTTTCCTCCCTATCCCCAGTACCTCACCCTTCCGCCTCCTCACTCCTCGAGCAGCTTAAACGCCTCAATCACCTTCTGTCGGTGTTTGCTGCCGAACACGAGGACCATGAGCTGGGTCATGATCTGCCGCTGGTCGCGGGCGAGGAACGCCTCGCCGCCGCCGGCCATCGCGATCTCGTAAAATTCTTCGAGCGGCCGCTCGTGGCGGCAGGTCACCGTACTGACGATTCCCTTGCTCTGCCCGCGAAAGCCGCTGGCCAGATCCAGGCACCGCTGCAGCTTTTCGCGATGCGGCGGCGCGTCGCCGAAGACCAGAATCACCTTTCGGGCCGCCGGGCGAAATGGATTGTGCTCGGTCGACCAGTACAATCCCTCGTCGACCGCTTCCGGATGATCGCCGCCGCCGCCCGCCTGAATCCGATCGAGAAACGTGCTCACATCCTGAATGCTGCTCGACAGCGGCAACCCCCGCGTGACGTACTCGTCCCCCACGTCGCGATACGTGCAGATGCCGATGCGGGCCTTGGGAACGAGCGTCGTCAGCGTCGAACCGATCCGCTCGATCTGCTGCTTCACCTGGCCAATCTCGCCCGCCATACTGCCGGTGCTGTCGAAGCAAAGGACGATATCGAGCCCATTGCGGCGCAGGTTGCCGATCATCCCTTCCCAGCTGCCGCCCCCCATCGAGCCGGCCGACGCAGGGCCCGCCATTTCGAACGATCCTGTATCGCCGGCTGTCGGCGAGGGGACTCCCAGGGCCGCCAGTTCGCCGCTGGCCGCTTCGGCCGACGTTCCCGGCGCTTCAATCTCGATCAGTTCCATCACTTCGGTCGACTGGGCCCGGTCGATCTCGGGGACTTCCTCCGAGCTGAGCTGTTCTTCTGGCGAGTTGTTCAAATCGGCGACCGGCAACAGGCCGATCTGAATCTCTTCTCCCTCGCCGATTCCCTCGGTGCCGCCGTCGGCCTGGAGGAGGGCGATCACCACAAACACCACGAGGTGCAAGACGAGCGACGCCAGACCCGAGAGCGAATTCTCGAGCCAAGAGCTCGGCGTGGGACGTTCGGCGGTCGCTGCGGTTTGATTGGGCGAGGCCTTGGGGAGCGTCACCGAAGCCTTGCAATGCGGGCAGAACCCGGTTCCGCCCAGATCCTCGGCCGAAATCGAGAACTCGCCGCCGCACTGGATACAGACAATTTTCATAGCCGCCGCCGGTTGTCGCTGTCCCTCGCAGCGCGAGTGCCCCTCACTCGTTCATTGTCACTTTCCAGCGGTCGGAAAGCAAATGCTGGCGCAGAGTGAATAGTGCTGGTGGCTCGTGACAAGGAGTGCGTTTTCCCACTAGCCACCAGCCACTAGCCACTAGCACTCCCTACTCAATCACCCTCCGCAGCAGCACAGCGTTATCCGAATTCAGCTTCTGTCCCGGCGCAAAGCCGACGGGGACACTGCGGTCGATGATGAAAAACCCGCGGTGTCGGGTGATTTCGCCCGAGTCGGCCCCGATTTCCTGGCCGAGCGCCAGACCATCGGGATGAGCCGCGGTCGGCGCGCCGCCTCCCGGCGCCGCCTCGACCTCGAAATACCCGATCGTCATCCAGACGGCGAATGTGTTCGAGTGCGTCGTAAACGTATTGCCGAGCTTCTGCAGCGCCTGATAGCGGAAGTAGGCGTTGCGATCGGTATTGCGATAGATGTCGGTCGGCGTCGCGGCCGCCTGGTCGAACAGCGGTTGCGGGGAGGGGCCGGCCATCGTGTCCGGATCGGGGCGGAGGAAACCTGCCTCGACCGGGTTCGGCCGCCGCATGCTCGGTATGTTCGGCATCAGGTCCGACGCATCCGTCGCCCGGAACGGATTGGCGAACAGCGTAGGAACGCTGGGATCAGGCGTCAGCCACGCGCCGCCGGTTCCCTTCCGACTGCGGGTCAGCTTGTCCCAGAACACGGGGCCATACATGGCCGGAAACTGGCTCACGCCCGCGTAGAAAATCTGGTCGTCGAAGATCGTGTTGATATTGATCCGCCCCGGATCGCGGAATCGCGACATCTTGTTGAACGGCGGAGTAGGGCGACGGCACTTCGACGAAATCGAGAATCCGCTGGAAGTGCGGCGAGTTGGCACCGTTTCCGCCATTGTCGCCGTGGAAGAAGTTCAGCAAGTGGCCGAACGGCGCCCGCAGGGCCTCGGGAGAGGTCGTATAGGGGCTCGCGTCCAGGTTGCCGGCTGCCACCGAAAGGTAGCCGGGCGTGAACTCCATTCCCAGTCGGGACGGGGAACTGGAAGGCACGAGGAGCAGTTCGAACGGATTGGCAAACGGCCGGTTCAGGTGGGCGAACCACGGGAACGGCGCGGCCTGCAGCGTGACGGGGTCCATCGGTTCGCCAATTCCCATCGGGCCCGCGGACGGCGCTCCCAGCGTTCCATTCAAGTACCCCAGCGTGTGCCGATCGGAGAGCGGCGTGTAGGTATTGTCCAGATCGTTCGACAGGTCGACCGTGAAGTACGGTCCCGCCGGCATGAAGCCCGCCGCCGGCGTCACCGGGAACGTCCCGCCATTGGCGGTGATCGGCGTCCACGGATTGTGTCCCTGGTTCGGCGGGAACGGCGGCGCGGCCTGCGGATTGCCTCGCTGCCGCGAGCGGAACAGCATGTCGGGCCGGGCCATCGGATCGTCATCGGGATCGATCGGGCCGCCCGCCACTGCGGCGTTGGTATCTTCGTCGCCGGCGAACACGGTGACGTCGATCGTCGACCAGTCGACCGTGATGTACGGATTGACCGGCAGCGCGCCATTGTGGTTCGGATCGCCGGGGAACGGGTTGTAGGCGAGCGTCGGATCAGCCAGCCGCTGCAGGTAGACCGACGACACATCTTCGTAGGTGCCGGTCGCCTGCATCGTGTTTTCGAAGATCGGCCGGCCGGCGTTGTTCGCGCCCATCGTCCCTTCGACCGGTTCGTCGGGGAATGCCATCGTCGAAATCGTCGGATCGGGATCGTCGTAAATATCCGGCGGCGCACCCATCGTCGTGATCAACATCGGGTCGACCGGCTCCGGATAGTAGTTCGTTCCGGGAGCGTTCAGCAGCGGCTCGGTGACGTTCAAACCCGAGGTCCACTGCGGACGGAACGTCCAAGGACCGAGCGTCGTCTGGGGGAGCGCTGTATAGTCGGCGATGATCGGCACGACCGGGCGGATCGGAACTCCGGGTCCCGGTGTATAACTGGTGAGATTGCCGGCCGTGTCATACACATTGAACGTCCCCGCGAGCGGGTCCATTTCGATCCGCTGCTGTGAATAGCCGTTCACGCCGGCCATCGGATCCCACATGATCGGCGAGTTGCCGCTCGGTTCCATCGAGCCGAAGTACGTCACCGGGCGCGGGCCGAGGACGGCAT
>JALORD010000389.1 GCA_025459145.1 Pirellulaceae bacterium
CGGCCGGAGCAACTCGCCAGCTCCGCGCGAGGCCGACGTCTCGAACGAGACCAAGGATCCCTCGCGGCCCAATTCTATTCAAAACTGGCCCGGCCTAGCGCGGTCAGGAATTCTTCCGCCGCGGCGGCAGGATCTTCCGCCGAGATCAACCCACCCGACACGGCGATTCGACGGAATCCGGCGTCCAGCACCTGCGGCAAGTTGCCGGTCGTGATGCCGCCGATCGCAAAGGCGGGGAGCGATATTTCCTCGGCCACTTGCCGCAGGAACGCGAGCCCCGGGAAGTCGGTAAACGACTTGGTTCCCGAGGGAAACGTGGGTCCGCACCCCAGATAGTTCGCCCCGTCGAGAACGGCCTGTCGGGCCTGCGAAAGGGAATGGGTCGAGACCCCAACCAGCAACGTCGGACCCACAATCTCCCGAACTTCCCGGACGCTGAGTTCTTCCTGCCCGACATGGACGCCGTCGGCTCGCGCGAGGACTGCCAGATCCGGACGGTCATTCACAATGAAAAGCGGCCGGTGATTTGCTGGCTGGCCCGCGGCATGTTCGTCGATGATCCGCCGCAGCAGCCGAGCCCGAGCGAGCAACTCCCGGTCGGGAAGCACCTTGTCGCGCAGCTGCAGGATCTGTACTCCCGCAGCCACCAAATCGGCAGCCAGCTCCGCGAACGCACACTCCGACGAGCGTCCATCGAGGAGCACGTAGAGCCGGGCCTCCGCCAGTCTTTTACGGCTGTCGCCAGTTAGCCCGATGGCTTTGGCCAGCGTGTAGGTGCGATAGCGGAGCGCTTCGACCAGCGGAGGCAGGGGGCCTCCGAGCGGCTTGGCAAACTCTTCGATTGCTCGCAGCGCCTGTTCGACCCGTTTGAGATTTGCCGTGGCAACCTGGTCGAGCGACCACTCCTCGACTCGGCGAAAGTCGCCGAGACCCGTCCCCGGATCGGCGAGCGTGTCGCGGGCCGCCAGGCGAGTAGAGTCTGAGAGAGTGGCGAACGCATGAACAAGATCGTGCCGGATTCCCTTGGCCAGTTCTGTCAGATGTCGATCGGCCAGGACGAATCGGCAGAATTCTTCGACGACGCGCAGTCCCTCGGCGGCCCGATTGAAATTGGCGTCGAGGATACGCAGCGACGCAATATGCTCGCCGGGCGACAACGCGTGCCGCGGCGAGTCAGGCGCAGTGCTTGGCTCGCAAGGTGTTGAATCGGGCATGGGGACGCATGGACAAGGGGGACGACCACTGCCGGTCAGCGTGGCACAGCCTGGCGCAGGTTGTCAATCGGCGACGCCCGGTGATCGACACATCGGCCGATCACCGGTTCCCCCCTAACACGACCAGTTAAACCGATGTTCCCGTCAGCGCCCCGGTCTGTTCCTCCAGCAGGCCGACCAGTCCCAGCCAATCGTCTTGGTCCCCCTCCTGGCCGTGCAGTTCGTCCAGCAGGTCCAGGACATCGTCGAGCAGTTGCTGCTCGGCCAGCACATCCTCGGGCTGGCTCCAGACGAAGTCGCTGGCCGCATCGCCTGAAGCGTTGTCGACCGGTTCGCACGCTGGCGAGGGCGACTCTTCGACCGCCCGAGCTCCACTCGCGGTCGAGGCCAGGACAAACGCGTAAGGAGTGGAGTTGGCGACTTGCGCCGAGGCACCGCCCTGCGGAGCGGCTGCCAGTGCCGCAACCGGTAGCCCTTCGGGAATCAACTCCAGCCGCATGGCGTCGGCCACGACCTTGCCGTTGGCCTTGTTGGTCATCCGGATGACGGCGCTGCCGCCGGTGATTTCAACCGTTCCCACCTGCTTCCAGTTCACGCCGTCGGCCGACAGACCGCTGGGCGAGAGGCGCTGATTCACGGTGGTGCTGAGGAGCGTCTGGCCTCCGGCAGTAACCGTGAGCGGCGCGTTGCTGGCGTTGGTCGAGGTCTTGGTCCAGGTGGTGTAGACCGCATAATGGCCGTCGGGCAGTCCGCTGAAGCTCCAGGTTGCCCACCGCGAGCCGGTACCCTTCGACACCGTGTGGATGTCGCTTTGGTGCCCCTTTCCAGTCACCCGTTTCCAGCTTGAAGAGAACTTCGAGCCGGTGTTGCCATTGTCGACTGTCTTGTCGAAGTCCGCCGGATCGTAGGCCGCACCTCGCAATTTAAACTTGAACTGCTTCGTATTGGGGTCGTCGCTTACGAGCGACAACGTTCCGGAGAATTCTCCCGCGGCGTCGGTCTCGAGGCTGAGTGAGAAGGTGGTCGACTCGCCGGCCGCCAGCGACGTCTTTCCCAGGTTTTCCACGAGGGTGAACCCAGCGGGCAATTGCCCCGCGGAAATCGGCGCCAGGTTCAGCACAGCGCTCCCCTCATTGGTCACCGTGATCGTGCGGGTCGAAGTGCCACCGAGCGGATGGATTCCGAAATCGATTGTCGAGCCGCTGGCCAGCGAGTCTTCTCCCAGGCTCAGTTCCATCTGCGGCGCGACGAGCTCGGTCGTGCTCTGGATGCGGATCGCGTCCGCCATCACATTGCCGTTCGCCTTGTTGTTCAGCTCGACCTTCAAGACGCCGCCGGTCACCGTGACGACGCCCAGGTATTTCCAGTCAGTGCCGTCGATCGTGCTGGGAGGCGCATTTCGCTGGTTGACGCTAGTCGAGCTGACGAGCTCGTCGCCGTTATAGAGCTGGAAAGGCGCATTTGAAGCGTTCGACTTAGCTTTGGTCCAGGTGGCCCAGATCTTGTACGTGCCGCTGGGGAGCGATGTGAAGGACCAGGTCGACGTGATCGAGCCAGTTCCCTTCTTGGCAGTCAGAACGTCGCTGCCATAACCATTGCCCGTCGTGCGGTTCCACGAACCGGAAACGGAATGACCCGTCGAACCATCGTCCAGCACCTGGGTGACAACGGTGGTTCCCGCCTGCGCCTGGCCGCTGAGCTGGATCGTGAACGGCGACTCGTCAGGGTCGCTACTGATAATGGCGAGCGAGCCTGTGAATGATCCTGCAGCAACCGCATCCAGTTGAATCGTGAAACTCGTCGCTTCCCCCGCGGCCAGCGACGTGCTGCCGAGATTGCTCACCAGCGAAAAACCGGCCGGCAGCGCCGCGGGATCGATCGCCGTCAGCGTGAGCGGGCCGTCGCCGTCGTTGCGAATCGTAATCGTCCGCTGGACCGCGTTGCCAACGGCGACCGCGCCAAAGTCGACCGTGCCGCCGCTGGCCAACTCCGTCGTGCCGACGAGCACCGTGATGTCGGCTGTCGCCACCTGGCCGGTTCCCTGCAGGATCAAATCGAAGGGACTTTCGTCGGCGTCGTTATTCAGCAAGGCAATCGAGCCCGAGAAGCTTCCCGCGGCGCTCGGCTGAAAGCGAATTTGAAACGTGGTCGATTGTCCCGGAGCGAGCGATGTGCTCCCCAGATTGCTCACCAGGCTGAATCCAGCCGGGAAGCTGCCGCCATTGAGCGTGGTGAGGCTAAGCGTGGTCGTCCCATCGTTGATGACCGTGAACGTCCGCGTGACCGACGTGCCGACGGTCGCCGATCCGAAATTGATTGTCTGACCATCTGTGATGTTGTCCGTCCCGAGGCGGAGCGTGATCTCCGGTGTGGTCGCGGTAGCCGACAGCGTAATCTCGAACGAACCTTCGTCGCTGTCGTTGCTCAAGAGCGAGAACGTTCCCCCTGCCGCTCCTGGTTGGCTGGCATCGTAACGGATCGTGAAAGTGGTCGATGCCCCCGCCGCCAGACTGGTGCTCCCCAGATTGCTGGTCAGCGTAAAACCTGCCGGAATCGCCGCCGGGTTGAGGTTCGTCAAGTTGAGCGTGGCGGATCCGCTGTTGGTTACGGTAAACGTGCGGCTGACGGTCGTGCCGACGGTGGTTGAGCCAAAGTTGACCGTCCCGCCATCGGCGACATTGGCGCCACTGACCGAAATGCCAATCTCGGGGCTGGCGGCAGCCGCGGGGACCGTGCCCGTGATCGAGTACTGCCCCATGTTGCCGTAGCCGCCTGAACTACGGGCCACAAGGTAAAACGTCCCTGCGCCAACGGTGGTGGCGATGCTTGCGCCCAGGGACGTGGTCGGATTGGCAGTAACGATGGCATTTCCCGCGGCGTCGAGCAACTCCAGAACGCTGTCGAGATTGGGGCCGTAGTCCGCCACATTGAGCGAAAAGTTGAGCGCTCCGCCCGCGGTCGTAAACGACCAGACATCTTGCTCGTTGTTGCCAACGAGGCCGCTCAGGTTGACGCTGGTGCCGCTTATGGGCAATGTCGAAGCGGTCGCGATCGTGCTTCCGTAGTCATCGGCCCGCCAGCCGAAGCCGTTGTTGGAGTTGGAGAGAATCGACAGGTCATCCTGGTACGCCGTCGGCCCTGCGGAGGTTGTCCCATTGTGCCAGGTGGATCGCTCCTGGTAATAGCCGACGCCCATGATCGGGGCCCAGCCGTCGGATCCCTGGTGATACGACTGAACGAGAGTCGATCCGCTCCACAGCGCCTGATGCTGCAGGCCGAACAAGTGACCCGCCTCGTGGGACGCTGCCTCGGCGACATACTTGGCATTGCCATTGCCCAGATTGTTCTCAAACACGTAGCCGACGTTCGGCGCGCTGTTATAGAAGCCACCCACGTAAGCGACGCCGCCGGCGGAGCTGCCGTACCAGTCGCTCGCGCTGCCGCCGATGGCGATATGAGCGACGACTTTGTTGGCCAGACTTCCTGGATCGATCGTCGTGACGTCGATATTGAAGGGCGCAAAATCTTCCGCGACGCGGGCCCAGATCTGCTCGATCGTGCTGAGTTCGCCACTGCTGAACGTCGTAGCGTCGCCGTCTGTGTCGAAGACCGGCGTGGTCACGTTCGACCAGCTTCCCCAACTCGCCTGGAAGTGGCCGTTGAAGTCGAGGAACAGCTTGGCCGTAGCGCCGGGGTTGCTGCTTAGTTGAGGCAGACTCGACAGCGGATTGCTTTCAGCCGGACCGCTGGACTCGTCGACTTCGCTGGGAATGTCGGAGAGGCCGACTCCCGTACAAACAGGACACGAACAAACGCTGCCATTGCCAGAGAAAAGTGCTTCGTCGTCGGCCCCCGGCGAGGCGGTCATCAGATACCGCGGCTCAAGCCGCTCGACCTGCGATTTGCGACGTTTTTCCGCCTGACGATTGTGCGTGCAGCGGCGGACAGGTGCGCGGCTTGGCGAGCGGCGCATAGCAAGCTCCTGGTTGCGAGTCGTGATTGGCCCAGCGGTCGACGAACGTCGGTGCTGAAAAGGCGAGCGGCGGGGAGAGCAGCGGGCCGATTGGGTGCAAAATGCCACCCGATTAGAGGCATTTTGGCTCCTGACGCGAGAAATTCAGGCTCTCCAGGCCCTCAGACACACGGGAACAGGCTGGACTTGGCCCCGGGGATCGATTACCAAGACGACAACTTTTCTTTTATTTTCTGGGCGAATTTCTCGATTCGGCGGTGAAGGGACCTCCCCCGCACTGTCGCGCGGCACCACGACGGTCACCTCATGGCAAGAGCATCTCGCGCACAGCGAAGGCTGCGCGGCACACGTCAATCAGCATTTCGGCGACTCCGACTCCTCGAGCGGCTAGAACCCCGGACGCTCCTCACGGCCACACCCGACAATGGAGGGCTGGACTGGGAATCGCTCTGGTCGGGCCACGGCTCGGTTTGCCAGTGCCCGGTTTGTACGGGAGTCGGCCTCGATGAAATCCCCGAGGAAGTAAACTCATCTGGCGACGGGGACTTGGCCGAATCCCTGGCAGCCCTGCCGCTCCTCAGCAGTCGGCCCAGCGCCACCGCCAAGCTATTCCTCGACTTCAACGGCCACTTTCAAGCGAGTTGGGGAAGCTGGTCGAACGTCACCACGCCCGTGTTCGACACGGACGGCGACGCTACGACGTTCAGCAGCGGCGAACTCAGCACGATCCAGCAGATCTGGGCCCGCGTCGCGGAAGATTTCGCTCCCTTCAATATCGACGTCACGACGATCGATCCAGGAAGTCTGGCCAACAAGGTCGTCGCCCATATTGCGATCGGCGGCGGTTCGTACGATTGGTATGGTCGATCAGCAGGCGGCGTCGCTTACGTGGGCGGCTTCTATAACAGCGCGCCGAATGTCGGCTACGTGTTTGAGAACAATCTAGGCAATGGCAATGCCAAGTATGTCGCCGAGGCAGCGTCACACGAGGCGGGGCACCTGTTTGGACTGCAGCATCAGGCTAAGTGGAGCGGAACTACGCTCGTCGAGTCGTACAATTCCGGCGGCAATGGCTGGGCGCCGATCATGGGACTCGGCTATTACCAGGAGCGGACGACGTGGCACAACGGCACCACGAGTTTCGGATCGACTTCCTACCAGGACGATTTGGCAATTCTGGCTGGATCGAACAATGCCTTTGGCTACTTACCGGACGATTTCGGCAACACGCGAAACACCTCCGCGCCGCTTGCCACATCGGGCGATTCCTTTCAGGTGAGCGGGCTGATCGGCCGTCACGATGATATCGATGTCTTTTCGTTTACAACGCTGGGCGGAGAATTCAGCTTTCAACTGGCCGTGAACTCCGTGGGTCCGAATCTCGATGCGACGCTCGAGGTTTGGAGTACGACGGGAATCGTCACGAGCGCAGCTCCGACGAATTCACTTGGCGCCAGCCTGACGGCGAGCCTTGGTGCAGGCACCTACTATCTTGTGGCCCGCAGCCAGGGGGACTACGGCAACATGGGGCAGTACACCCTGACGGGTACGCTCTCCACGAATCAAGTCGCTCCCGAGATCACGGTACTGAATGGCACGACATCGCTCACTTCCGGCCAGACGGTCGATTTTGGCAGCAGTCCGCAGGGGACCGACATCAGCCGCACGTTTACGGTTCGCAACGACGGTACGGCAACGCTGAACCTGGTGCCGCTCGATCCGCAGTCGTTACCCGCGGGCTTCCAGCTCGTCAGCAACCTCGGCGCGAGTCTCCTCGCCCCGGGCGCCTCGACGAGTTTAACCGTCCGGCTGGATGGCTCTGCGCCGGGCACCTTCGGGGGCGTGCTGTCCATTGTCAACGATGACGCCAACGAGAATCCGTTCGAATTGATCCTCGCGGGAAAGGTCCTTGCCCCGGATACATCGCCTCCGAGTGCCCAGTTCGCCGCGATTGTGCCCAATCCGCGCAACTCGCCCGTCGGCCGACTCGAATTGACGTTCAATGAGTCGGTCTCAGGCGTCAATCTGGCCGACTTACGGCTGACCCGCAACGGACAGCCGGTGGACTTGGCGGGCAGTCTGCTGACCGGGACCGGGACGAGCTACACGGTCGATCTGGCGAACTTCACGGCAGCCGAAGGCGCATACGCCCTCACCCTGATTGCGAGTGGCTCAGGAATTGTCGACGGCGCGGGAAACGCGCTCGTGGCGGATGCGACCGTCACCTGGACGACCGACACGACCCGACCCTCGGCCCAGTTCGCCGCCGTCGTGCCCAATCCGCGAAATTCACCCGTTGGCTCCGTGGCGCTCACGTTCAGCGAAGTCGTGACCGGGGTTAACCTGGCCGATCTGCGGCTCACGCGCAATGGCCAGTCGGTTTCGCTCACGGGGAACGTGCTTACGGGTAGTGGAGCCAACTACATCTTGGACCTGGCCAACTTCACCGCTGCCGAGGGGAACTATGTCCTGACGCTGGTGGCGGGCAACTCCGGCATCGTCGATGGCGTCGGCAATTCGCTCGGCACGAACGCCAGCGTCGCCTGGAGCACCGACACCACGGCGCCGACGGTGCAGTTCGGACAGGTCGCGCCCAATCCTCGCAACAGCGCCGTAGGACTCCTCGAAGTGGTGTTCAGCGAAGCCGTCATCGGTCTCGATCTGGCGGATTTCGAAATCACCCGCGG
>JALORD010000390.1 GCA_025459145.1 Pirellulaceae bacterium
AGCCGTTTCTGATGGCGGTCGAAGACGTCTTCTCGATCGAAGGCCGCGGAACCGTGGCGACAGGTCGTATTGAGCGCGGCGTGGTGAAGGTCGGCGACGAAGTGCAGGTCATCGGCCTGTCGAAGGAGCCCACCAAGACGACCGTGACTGGCGTCGAGATGTTCCGCAAGGAAATGAACGAAGGGCGCGCCGGGGATAACGTTGGTTGCCTCTTGCGTGGTCTGAAGCGGGAAGACATCGAGCGGGGTCAGGTTCTGGCCAAGCCGAACTCGATCACTCCGCACACCAAGTTCGAGGCCGAGGTGTACTGTCTGTCGAAGGAAGAAGGGGGGCGGCACACGCCGTTCTTCAGCGGCTATCGTCCGCAGTTTTACTTCCGCACGACCGACGTGACGGGGTCGGCTAACCTGGTTGGTGCCGAAATGTGCATGCCGGGAGACAACGTCAAGGTGTCTGTCGAACTGCAGAAGCCGATCGCCATGGACGACGGAATTCGTTTTGCCATTCGCGAGGGCGGCAAAACCGTCGGGTCCGGCGTTGTTACGAAGATCATCGAATAGTGATCGAATGACACTTTGGCTTGCGGGGTCGTCGCAGTTATTCGAAGTTGAATGTGCCGGCCCTGGAGCCATCGCCTTTGCGGCGTAGGGGTGTAGCTCAATTGGTAGAGCACTGGTCTCCAAAACCAGCGGTTGGGGGTTCGATTCCTCCCGCCCCTGCTCATCGAGCCGGGCTGATTGCATTTCCCATTTGCGTGTAGCGCCCCGCCGGTCTCGGCAGTTTAGGGGTGGTGCACATTTCGAGGAACGGTAAATCCCCAGGGACGGGTGGACAAAGGCCATGGCCAAAGAAAAAGCAATTTCCTCGGGGGGCTCGGTGGAATTTTTCGAGAGCTTGCTGAAAACGGATATTTACAAGCGGAGTCAGGGTAGAATCACCCGCCAGGTCACGTGCATTGTGATCTGGGTGGTTTTCGCCCTGGGGGCATGGCGGCTCTATTCGATCATGCCGGCGGCGCAGCCAGTCGTGAAGTATGCGATTCCGGCGGTGTTGCTGGTGGGCGGTTTGTGGCTCGGCTATCGGGTTGTCAATCAGCCCACATTTGCTGACTTTTTGATTGCCGTCGAAGCCGAGATGAACAAGGTTTCGTGGCCTTCGCAGGCGGAGTTAATTCGGGCGTCGATCGTGGTGATCGTGTTGATCTTAGTGCTCGTGGCGCTGATTTCGGTGTATGACCTGTTGCTCGTGGCGATAGGCAGGGTGCTGGGAATTAGTGCCCTTTGATTGGTCGGGTTGGATTGGCTGGATGTGCGCGGGGCCAGATTTTCTGGCAGGTATTCAAGGTTGGGTCGCATCACCTCGGGGAGTGTGTTCGTGAACGTTGAGCCGACAAGCCCGCAGCAGCCCGATCAACCCCATGCGGGTCAGGCTGAGGGACTGCCTGCCGAGCCGGCTTCGGTGGAACAGGCCCGCGAGGAACTGACTCCCCCGATGCCGATGGAGGCAGGGGCCCCGCAGATTCCCGTGGTCGAGCATCCGGTAATGGCCGCCGCTTCTGTAGTGGGGGATTCGGAGGCTGAGGATTCTGAGGTCGAGGGTTCCGAGCTTGAGGAAGAAGTTTCGTCGTCGTCCGAGCCGCTCGAGTTCATTGACGAGACGATCGCCGACGAGGATTTAAAGTTCGAGTGGTTTATCCTGAAGGTGCAGGTGAATCGCGAGGACTCGATCAAAGATACGCTCTTGCGGCGGATCAAGATGAACGGCCTGGACCGCTACTTCAAGGATGTGGTGGTGCCCACGGAAGACGTCGTCGAGTTCACAAAGACGGGCAAGCGCCGCGTGGTCAAGAAGAAGCTCTATCCGGGCTACATCCTGATTAACATGGCGGTCAACGACGACTCTTGGTTCCTGGTTCGCGAAACTTCGGGGATTGGCGATTTCACCGGCTCAGCCGGGAAGCCCACTCCGATGGAGCCCCGCGACGTCGAGCGCATTCTGCGGTCAAGCAAACTGCTGGAGGATGAGGAGCAGCCGCAGGATACCAAAGTGGCGTTCCCGTATGTCGCGGGGGACCGCGTGCGGGTGAAGGAAGGCTATTTTCAGAATTTCGAAGGGGATGTCGACGCGGTCGATCAGGCGCATGGCCGCGTCACCGTGATGATCACGATCTTCGGCCGGCCAACGCCTGTCGAAATCGAGCATTGGCAGATCGAAAAGATCTGATCGCCTCTGATGCCCCCCTGTCAAGATAAGCGGCCCGCAGAGTTAGGCTCGCTCCACACAAGTCAAATTTTCGTGAAGGAATGTCATGGCAAAAGCAAAGCAACTCACTGGGCAGGCCAAGTTTCAGGTTCCCGGTGGACAAGCGACTCCCGCGCCTCCTGTCGGCACGTCGCTCGGTAAGTTCGGCATCAACCTGGGGCAGTTCGTCTCGCAGTTTAACGAGCGGACCCGCGAGTTCAACGGAATTCCGATTCCCGTGGTCGTGAGCGTCTATAACGATCGCTCGTTCGACTTCGTGACCAAGAGCCCGCCCGCTGCGGCCCTGCTGAAGATCAAAGCGGGTATCGCCAAAGGTTCGGGAACTCCCAACAAGGAGAAGGTTGGCAAAGTAACGCGGGCACAGCTCGAAGAGATCTGCAAACAGAAAACGGATGTGCTCAACGCCGCCGACTTGGCGCGGGCGGTACGCATGATTGAGGGGACCGCTCGCAGTATGGGCGTCGTGGTGGAGGGCTAGGTGCCCGCCTTTCGTTTTGTGTGCCACTCTTGTGGGGGGGTGGTATTTGCGCCCGGCACGACGTCCGGTAGGATCACCAGATTATTCCCAGGGGCGAACTGCTCGCCTGTCAGATAGGCCGTTGGTCAGATAGACATGTCCAAGCATTCCAAGCGATATCGGGCCATCGCGCCGAAAGTCCCGACCAAAGACACGTTTCCGCTGGCAGTCGCGGTCGACAAGCTGAAAAAGTTTGCGACCACGAAGTTTGATCAGACGGTCGAGCTCCATATGCGGCTGGGGGTCGATCCCAAGCAGGCAGATCAGATCGTCCGCGGCAGCGTCGTATTGCCCAACGGGATCGGTCGGACGCAGCGGGTTGCGGTCTTTGCCAAGGGGGAGTTGGCGGAGGCGGCCAAGGCGGCCGGTGCCGACGTGGTGGGCCAGGAAGACCTCGCGCAGAAAATCAAAGACGGTTGGACCGAATTCGACGTGTGTATCGCCGCTCCCGACATGATGGGGCTGGTGGGTCCGCTCGGCAAGGTGCTCGGTCCGCGAGGGCTCATGCCTTCTCCGCGGGCAGGCACGGTTACGCCGGATGTTGGTCGCGTAGTGAAGGAATACAAGGCCGGTAAGGTCGAGTTTCGCAATGACAAGGACGGCATCGTCCACACGGTCGTCGGCAAAATCAGCTTTGACGAAGCCAAGCTGAAGGAAAACATCGAGGCGATGATCAACTTCATTCTCTCGCTGAAGCCGCAGGCGGTGAAGGGTGTGTACGTGAAGAGTGTGGCTTTGTGTGCGACGATGAGCCCCTCGGTGCGTGTCGCGCTCTAGTGGGTGGGTGGTCACGCCTCGGGGTTGAGCGATCGTTTTGGCGGTATAAATTCGGGTGTTTTGCGCATTATCTAGGTCGCAGGACTGCGGCCGGCGGGTGAACGGACATGAGCAAGCTCTTAAAAGACAAAATAGCCGGCGACTACAAGCAGCGGCTGGCGGGGGTTACCGACGCCGTGCTGATCGATGTGATCGGCATGAATTCGTCGAGCACCTATAATCTCCGCCGCGAGTTGCGGAGCAAGAATTTGAGCCTGATGGTGGTCAAGGGGAGCTTGGCTCGTCGGGCCACCGACGGTACTCCGCTGGCCGCCGCCTTCGACGGTGGTGAGGGAAGTCTGGCGCTGGTTTGGGGGGCGGAGGACTTTGTCTCCTTGGCCAAGGAGATCGTCGATCTCCAGGCGAAGCCCGAGTTTGAGAAGTGCCAGGCTCGCGGCGGCGTCATGGACGGCGAACGCCTGACGGCCGAGAAGGTTGCCGAAGTCAGCAAGTGGCCGAACCGCATCGGTCAGATTAGCATCCTGATGGGGCAGATGCTCTCACCCGGATCGCAGCTACTCTCGCAAATTTGTGCCCCTGGCGGCGCCCTGGCCAGCCAGATCGAAAAGAAATCGAAGGACGAAGGGGCAGCGGCCGCCGAGTAGCGTGCAGCCCGCCAATTCGCCCGGTTTGTATCAAGCAGCGACAATATTTGGTTCAGTTCTTAGAAAGGATCGAGTTTCATGGCCGACGTCGACATTTCCGCCTTGGGCGATCAGATCGCCAATCTCTCGCTCAAGCAGGCCAAGGAGCTGAGCGACTACATCAAAGAGAAGTACAACATCGAGCCGGCGGCTGGTGGCGCGGTGATGATGGCGCCGGCCGCAGGTTCCGCCGCTCCTGCCGCTGCCGCTGAGCCAACCGAGTTCGACGTCATGTTGACTTCGTTCGGCGACAAGAAGCTGGACGTCGTGAAGGTGGTGAAGAACCTCACCGGTGCTTCGCTGATGGACGCGAAGAAGTTGGTCGAAGGCGCACCGGCCAAGATCAAAGAGAAGGTGTCGAAGGAAGACGCCGCGAAGGTTAAGGCTGAACTGGAAGCCGTCGGTGCTGCGGTCGAAGTCAAGGGCGTCTAGGACGTCCGTGCTTCACGCGGTGCTCGTCGGTTTTTAGTTCCTCATCCCAAGGTGTCTCCGACGCAGATGATGTGCGGCGGAGACGCGGGCAGGTAAGATTTGTCGCACACCCCGGACCGATCCAGCAGTTTTCGGGCAACTGGACTGGCATGGGGTGTCTGTGCGCGCCTAGCGAGGCATTGGTTTCATTCGGCAATTGCGGCGCCGGTGCGACCCCTCGGTTCTGCTCGCTCGCTCGTCGGATTGCCAGGTCCGACTTCTCCCCGCCGTTATCCCTCCTAGCCAGGAGTCGTCAGCAGCTATGGCCACCACCTCTCAGCGGCGTTTGCAGCTCTCGGAAGTTCGCCGGTTCGGCACGGGACGCGAAGCGCACGTGATTCCCGACCTAACGGAGATCCAAACTCGCAGCTATGAAGCGTTTCTGCAGGAGGACATCCCCAGCGAGAAGCGCAAGGATCACGGGCTCGAGAGCGTGCTGCGCGAAATTTTTCCGATCGAGAGCTACGACAAAACGATCAAGCTCGAGTACGTGCGCTACGAGCTGGGCAAGCCCCGCTACACGCCAGAAGAATGCCGCCAATTGCGGCTCACT